>JANNYY010000272.1:0-16394 GCA_031410355.1 Chitinophagaceae bacterium
AAAAAAAGGAGGCTGTCTTTCAAAATTATAAAGTTTATTTTATTACTCTATCAGTTTATTTCACGTACCATTGAAACCATCAGGCAAAACATGAAAACCAAGGTGGATGCTAAAACCATTGGTGGCCTTATTATGTATGGCATGCGAAATAAACTGATAGAGTAATAAACTTTATAATTTTGAAAGACAGCCTCCTTTTTTTAAAATATAACTATTCCATTTCTAACTGCATAAATAGCCAGACCAACCCGGCTCCTTACTTCTAATTTTGTAAACAAGGAATCCCGGTAGCTGTCAATATTGCGGGGTGAGAGGTGCATGGCCTGGGCAATTTCTTTATAGGTCATATCTGTGCTGGCAAATTTTAAAAATTCAATTTCTGTATCATTTAACATTGATTTCTCTAAGGCAAAATGGTTATCCGGGGTTTTTTTAAAAAGCGATGCTAATTTACCTGAAGTGTGATTAGAGTAATAATATTCTCCCCCTGCCACTGTTAGCAATGCATTTTTCAATTCATCGGGGTGAATGTCTTTTTTTAAAAAGCCGTTTACACCGGCATGCAGCATACGTATCAGTGCTATTTCACTGTCATACATAGTAAGAATAATTATTTTTAACTCCGGATGGTATTGCCCTATCCATTTGGCCGTTTCGTAACCATCCATTTTTGGCATATTTAAATCCATAAGTATAATATCTGCATTGTAACCATTCTCTATTGCCTTTATCACTTCACTGCCATCAGCAGCCTGAACTATTACAGTAAATTCATCAAAATTATTAATCAGGTTGGCAAGGGCGTCTCTAAGAAGAGTATGGTCATCTGCCAGGATAATTTTATATGGCTGGGTTGCTTTCATACAGTGGTATTTCTATTTTAATTTGTGTGCCAATATTAGAAGTGCTGTTTATTCTTAAATTTCCTTTCAACATATTGGTACGTTTCTGCATGTTTTGTAAACCAATGCCAAGTCTCGTTTCATCTACATTAAAACCTATTCCGTTATCATTAATAGACATGATAAGTAAAACACTATTGTAATGCAGATGAATACCTATTGCCTGTGCCCTGGCATGTTTAATAATATTGTTCAAAGCTTCCTGCGCAATGCGGAATAGTACCAACTCGGTATTGGCATCCATAAAAATGGGGCTGCCGGTTACAGAAAAATTTATTTTAAATATACCCGATTTTTTTAATTGTACTGTTTCAAGTTCCAAGGCTTTAATGAGACCGTTATTTAAAATAATTTCACTGCTCATGCTGCGGCTCATATCGCTAAGGTCATTAATGGCTTCACTTATCATACTTACCGAATCGTTAACCTGCAATACGGTTTTACTGTTATCTGCATAATTAAGTGTATTTAAATGCAGTTTGGCCAGGGTTAGCTTTTGGCCAATATTATCGTGTATTTCCCGGGATATATTTTGAAAGGTTTGTTCCTGTATCTCTAACCGGGATTGAAGCAAAGCGTTTTGATGGGAAGTTTTAAGGGCTTCTAAATCTTTAAAGTAGATGTTTTGTTTTTGTTGGTATTTGTATACAATTGTTACAATAAAACTGATAAATAATAATAATAATAAAGTAATACCGGCGATAAAAATAATTATCCCCTGTGTAGACGGATTATACATAAATAAGCTTTTATAAAAAAAAGATGCATGATGATAATCAGCATATTTGAAATTGAAAAAATATTGCTTGAGATTAAAGGAGAGAATTGCAGTTTGATATAACTATTAAGTGCATAGAAAGGGAGGGACAGGCAAGAATAAAAAATGAGCCCTGTTACTATCCAAAAAGATGGCTCTAACATTATATTTTGGTCAGGCAAATTTCTAAAAAGCTTATTATAAAAAAGGATACAAAATATAGTTTTACACATATTTGACAATGCATTTATATGCAAATTAGGATTATCTGTTCGGGTAAACGAAAGCAAATAAATCGCGATTAGCAAAGTGATTATAAATAAAATTTTTATCTCCCGGACATCTTTTCTGTCATTTAATATTTTTAAAAAAAACAAAACCCAGAAAAGTAAATCACATAAGTGTAAAATACTTTGAATAAAAAAATTTTGTTCTATAGTATATAGAAAAAAAAATCTACTACTAATTGAATTTGCAGACACTACCAAACTTATTAAGGGACAAAAAAAGAACCCCTTCATATAAACTTTATTGTTTTTTGGAATTAAGACCGCAATTAGAAACGAAATAAGTATAACACCTGTTCCAAGCCAAATTACAGTATTGTTTAGTGTAGACATTTGTTTTAATTCCCTGCAATACTACTTTTATTTTTTGAATAAGCTTCCCGAAAAATCCCCTTTTTTCTGTTGTTTTTCCCTTGTAATTATAATTCAGGAGTATCATCTTTGAGTCAGAGTTTTAATCCGTACCCATTTAAAAAGAATACAAGGTATTATTAAAATGAAAATTTAATACAAAGCTATACGATGGTTATAAGTAAAACGAATACAAATTTTGATATTTAAAAAATAACATAATGCCGTTAAAATATTTTAGTTTGATGTTTTTATTTTTCCTTGCTCATACTATAGTGGCTAATTGTCAAGTCAGTTTTTCTCAGTTTTATTCATCTCCTTTATTAATTAACCCTGCTAACACAGGCCGGTTTAACAAAAGCTATCGTATTGGCCCCGCATTTCGCAGAGAAGTAAATGCACAAGAAAAAATATATACCCAGAGTACATTTTTTTTTGATTCAAAAATTCTTTATAAAATAACACCAGAAAATGACTGTTTTGCAATCGGTATTTTGGGCCTTGCTGAGAAAAGTGAAACAGATGGTATTAAAAACACGTACCTATCAGCTTCGTTAGCCTATCAAAAAGCGCTTGATGATGAGGGTAAACAACAACTTGGTATAGGGTTTCAAACAACTTTTGCCAGCAGAAAATTACAAAAGCCAAATTATGTCTTTGAAGATCAACTTTTGTCCTGGGCAAATTCCGGGTATTCCAACATTGATATTTTTCAACTCGGAAATGTAGATGTCACATATACCGATCTCAATGCCGGATTAGTTTATCAGGGAATGATTAATCCGAATAATTTTTTTTCAACCGGAGTATCTATATACCATATAACAAAGCCAAGCCGTTCATTTCAAGGGGGCGAATTAAATTTATCACGCCAAATTTGGAGCCATTTGGCCTGGGAAAAGAATCTGCCTGATAATAAAAAGATATATGCTGCCCTGCTATTAAGTTTTTCTAATAATTCTGTCAATGATCTGTTTACGGGGCTTAATTATCAAATTAGTATAAACAAAAATAATCAATTTATTTTAGGAGCATGGTTAAGGAATAATGCTATCCGGGGCACTTCAATAATACCTACCATTGGTTTAAATTTTAGTGATTTTACACTAAATACATCGTACGATATAAATATATCTTCAAAAAGTACAAATCAAAAAGGAGCAAGTGAGATTTCATTGATATATACCAATGCTAAAAGCCGGGAAAAATTTTTAGAAAATAAGTTTATAAAATTTTAATAGCTGCTATTATTCATATCCAGGCTCTAGGAAAAATCAATTATTCATTATTCTTTTTAGTGGAATTCACAATAATATTTTTAACCTGTAAATGAAAACTATGAAACTATTAATCACCTGTATGCTAAGCATACTCTCCTTTCTGGCTAATGCTGATAATTTTATTTCCGGAAATATGTCAGTAACTCCCGGTGCAATAGAAACTTATACAGCCGATTGGCCGAGTTGGGGTAGCGTTTATGAGAATTATGCAAATGTAACATGGACTGTAGGAAATGGTACTATTTTATCTTCTGATAAACATACTGTAACAATTCAATGGGATGATATTCCTATTTGGCAAAATGCAACCGGATCTATAGAAGTATATGAAGATTTGGGTAGCCAAACTGGAAATGCCGAAGTTGCAATTGTAAACTTTATTGAAGGTACATTAGAGACATGCAGTGGTGTTTTAGGTACGCCTGCAATTTTTGATAACTTTGGTGCTGGTTTTAACCCTGGCCCCCCTTTAACTACTATTTCAACAACTTACCAATATATTCCAAATTGTGTACTTTATCCAGGACAATATACCAGAACAAATAGTACCGTTGGATGTAGAGGAAATTGGATTGGGTTGCCCCAGGACCATACTCCAGGTGACGTAAATGGTTATATGTTAATGGTAGATGGCGATGAAAATAGAGGCGAAGTGTATAGAACCACGGTAACAGGTTTAACTCAAGCCTTTGGATATGAATTTTCTGTTTATATAGCAAATTTAGCAAATTATCCATCTTTTGAAAGACCACGGCTACAATTTGAAATATATGATTTATCAAATAATTTAATTCAACAAAGTGGTTCTTACCGAATAGAGTATGATCCATCTGATCCGTGGAAAAAAGTTTCCTTTATGTTTAATCTTCCCAATGGTATTACTTCTGTACAAATTATTCTTGTAAACAGAAATAATGACGGATCTGGTAATGATTTTGTAGTTGATGATATCTCATTTGCACCTTGTTACCCCCCAATTCTTGCTTCATTTTCAAATAGCATAATTCAGGATAAATCATATACATGCAATAATGGTACTGTTAATCTTTATTCCAGATGGCCAACTCCAACGATTCCTTTCATCAATCCAGCGTTCAAATGGCAAAAAAGCATGAATGGAGCAGCCTGGATTGATATTCCTGGAGCTAATACTATGAATTATGTACAGACAGAAAATAATGCCGGTATTTATCAATACAGAATATACGCCTATGAAACTTCAAGCCCCTCACAATTTGTAGTTTCAAATACAATAACATATTTTGTACAAAAAATGGTTGTGAATGCTAAATCATACAGTGTTTTTAGTTGTAACCAAGTTGCCGTACAATTAGTACCAAGCTATGAATTGCAATATAGTGATCCTAACGGACCGGCACTCGCTTATTCATTCACCTGGTCTCCCGGCACTTATCTTAGTAATGCAAGTATTGAAAAGCCGTTAATATCATTACCTCCTTTAACCCCACCTAATATTAATTCACCAACACCCCCACCGCCAATAAGCTATACCTATAATTTAAGTGTACAGAATACAAATTTTGGATGTATTGGTTCAAATCCCCAAACTGTATTGCATTACAATCCCAGAAGAGTTGCTGTACCAACTGCTTTTACTCCTGGATCTACTACAAACAATTTGTTCAGGCCCATAAACTTACAAGATTATCCTGGTGGGGAATTTTGGGTATGGGACCGCTGGGGTAACCTGATATTTCATTCAACAGGACCCACTTTAATTGATTATTCGTGGAACGGTAAATACGGTAATGGTCAGCCTTGTGAAACAGGAAATTATATTTGGAGGGTAGCAATTCCAGGTTGTCCAAATAATATTCTTAATGGGGCAGGGGGATCGCAGGCAACTAATCCTTTTGGAAATGTTTTATTAATACGCTAATGTTATAAGCAATGACTTGGCGAACATGGAATTATTATATTTGTAAACAAATGCTCCCTCAATAGGGAGCTTTTTAAATTTTTCTATATGATAAAATTTATTCTGGCTACTAACTTGATTTTAATATCTATTACCGCATCGGCACAACTTAAAAAAATAGAAACTGAACGTCCTGGTAAAACAAATACTCCAGCTACTGTTCCTAATAAGTGGATGCAATTTGAAACGGGTTTATTAATGCAAACTGAAAAAATTAATCCCCCCAAAAGAGATCTTTATATACAGCATCCATATTTATTAACAAAATATGGAGTTGGAAACAGGGCTGAAATAAGATTAATTACAGAACTGGTTACAATTAAAGAAATAAATGTAAATGGAAACACCATACGGACCGGTATAAATAGTGTACAATTGGGAGGCAAGCTTAATTTTTTAAAAGAAAAGGGGATAAGACCAAAAACCGCATTAATTGCACACTACGATTTTCGCAGACTGCGTACATTATATAGAGGGGATTCAATAGATGGTGCAAATTTCAGGTTTGCCATGCAGCACACTTTATCTAAAACTATATCGCTGGGTTATAATATAGGAATGGAATGGAGAAGGTTTGGTTCCCCTCCTGATTATATTTATACTTTTTCTCCAAGTTTCAACATAAGTGAAAAATTGATTGCCTATATTGAATTATTTGGATTTATATGGAAAAATCAGAATCCTGAAAATAGTATTGATGGTGGTTTTGCATACTATATCACAGATAATTTTAAAATAGATGCTTCTTCAGGTTTTGGCTTAAACAAAAAAGCGCCGGATAATTTTTATTCTATTGGTGCATCATTCAGATTTAATTTTGCAAAATAATTACAATAATTTCCTTGTTACACGTAATTTTTCATAAAGTTTGTGAATATTATGCGTAAAAACCCCATCAAATACAAAGGGTAATTACACGCTTTATTCTTTTTGGTATAATTTGAACTTGCAACCCAACGTTATAGAGATGTTAATCTAAATCCGTAAAACCCCACAATAAGTTATATGATGCCAAATGAGAATATACCAGAACCTATAAAAGTAATAATTGCTGATGATCATGTTCTGTACAGGGCCGGAGTTAAAAGTGCACTAAGTTCCAAAAAAGATATAAAAATTGTGGCAGAAGCAGATAATGGCATGCATTTATTGAATATGCTTAAAATAATTCCGGTAGATGTGATTCTCCTGGATATTCAAATGCCGGTTATGGACGGTATAGCTACTTTGCCCGAAATAAAAAAGCTTTATCCAAAGGTGCGTATCATTATGCTTACCATGATGGACGATCACAGCATGATCACCAAATTAATGGAAATAGGCGCCAATAGTTATCTTACCAAAACAAGCGACAGCGAAATAATTTATGAAGCAATAAAAACCTGTTTTGAGCAGGAATACTATTTTAATGCGTTAACCAATAAGGCCTTGCTTACCAACCTGAAACAACGTAACGACCCCACCCCACAAAGATTAATGCAGCAAGAAGTTAACTTAAATGAAAAAGAAATACTGATCCTTAAATTAATGTGTGAGGAGAAAAGTACAAAAGAAATTGCTGAACTGGTTGAACTTAGCCCCCGTACGGTAGAAGCAATACGGGATAAATTAAAAGTAAAAACAGGTGCAAAAAGTACTGCAGGGTTAATTATGTATGCAGTAAAAAACAATCTTTTAAATTAAAATTTCTACCTTATTGATTATATTAATTACAACAATAAAGCTCCTGTAAATAAAATTTGCCCCTGGTTTTACCGGGGCATTTATATGATTATGATTGTACTTAAAGCCTGTTAGTACTATATTTGAATATGCAATATTTTTTTTTCAATGGTAAAATATATAAGGAAGATTCTCCAATGCTATCGGCCAATAGCCGTGGTTTAAGGTATGGCGATGGGCTTTTTGAAACAATAAAAAGTATAAAAAACCAATTACAGTTTATAGATGAACATTTTGCACGTTTATGGAATGGATTGCAGGCATTACAATTTACCATACCCAAAAACTTTACACCCGATTATTTACAGGATGCAATAATGGCGTTGTTAAAAAAGAATGGTCATGAAAAGATTGCCCGGATACGATTAACTGTTTTCAGGGGTGATGGAGGATTGTACGATAAAATAGATCACAAACCCAGTTTGCTCATACAATCCTGGTCCCTGCCTGCTGATACGGGTGAGTGGAACAGTAACGGGTTGGTACTGGGTATGTACACTGATGTAAAAAAGAGTTGCGATATACTAAGTAATTTGAAGCACAATAATTTTTTACCTTATAGCATGGCCGCTATTCATGCAAAAAAAGAAAAATGGAATGATGCAGTTTTGCAGAATACTGAAGGTGGGCTTTGTGATACAGCCATCGCCAATATTTTTTTAATTAAAAATGAAGTGATCTATACTCCGGCTCTGCAGCAGGGATGTATTGCGGGCATTATAAGAAAAAATATGATTAAGCAGTTGAGTGCAGGTAATTATAAATTAATTGAAGGCAGGTTAAGTGCAGACAACCTGCTTGAGGCGGATGAAGTTTTTTTAACCAACTCTATTTATAATCTGCGCTGGGTGCAAAGTTTTGCTCAAAAAAAATATACCAATATACAAACACAAAAAATTTATAAAGCCGTCTTCTCAACAAATTTGTAATTCTGTTGTTTAATCAATTTATCCATTCATTAAAACAGGTGTGAAATTACAAACAATAAATATATTTTGGTTTAGGCGTGATTTGCGGTTAACTGATAATGCAGGGCTTTACCATGCATTAAAAAGTGAAAACCCCGTTTTACCCATTTTTATTTTTGATAAAAACATACTGGATAAGCTGGCAGATAAGGCGGACAGAAGGGTAGGGTTTATACATGCAGCTTTAGAAGAAATGCAATCCACTTTAATAAAAATGGGTTCATCCCTGCAGGTTTTTTATTCAACACCGCTTGAGGCTTTGGAAAAGCTTTTTGAAAAATATAAAATTGAAAAAGTATTTACCAATCAGGATTATGAACCTTATGCAAAAGAAAGAGATGATGCTGTTGGTTCTTTATTAAAAACAAAAGCTGCATCGTTATATACTTTTAAAGACCAGGTAATTTTTGAGAAAAATGAGGTTATTAAGGATGATGGAAAACCTTACACAGTCTTTACGCCGTACAGCAGAAAGTGGAAAGCTGTTTTAAAAGACTTTCATTTAAAATCATACCCAACACAAAAGTATTTTAAAAATTTTCACCTGCAGGCTGCACAACCAATTCCTGCATTATCTGATATGGGCTTTACAAATATTGACAAACCTTTTCCATCAAAAGAATTGAATGAACAACTGATCATAAAATATCAGCAACAACGTAATTTTCCTGCTTTAGCAGGTACTTCAAAACTGGGGGTTCATTTGAGGTTTGGTACAGTCAGCATCAGGCAAATTGCTCAACATTGCATGGGGTTAAGCGAAACTTTTCTTAACGAATTAATATGGCGTGATTTTTATCACATGATCCTCTGGCATTTTCCGCATGTTGGAAAAGGAAAGGCCTTTAAACCTGCTTATGATACTATTGAATGGAGAAGAGATGATGGCGAATTTGAAAAATGGTGCAATGGACAAACCGGTTATCCCATTGTAGATGCAGGCATGCGTGAATTAAATGAAACAGGTTTTATGCACAACAGGGTTCGTATGATTGTTGCCTCTTTTTTAACCAAACATTTATTGCTGGACTGGAGATTGGGCGAAGCTTATTTTGCTGAAAAATTATTGGATTTTGACCTGGCTGCCAATAACGGTGGCTGGCAGTGGGCAGCCGGCAGCGGTTGCGATGCAGCTCCTTATTTCAGAATTTTTAATCCATACCTGCAAACAAAAAAATTTGATCCAAAGCTGGAGTATATAAATAAATGGGTGCCCGAACTGAATGAATTAAATTATCCTAAACCCATTGTAGAACATGAATTTGCACGGAAGCGTTGCCTGGAAGTATACAAGAATGCCTTAAAAGATAAATCTTATTAAAAACTGGATCCGTTAAATCTTGGATTAACTACATTATTATAGATGGAACCAAAACGATAGTTGATGCCAAAATAAGTATATAAACCTTTCTCCGTAGGATATTGTCTTGTATTTGTTAACAGGTCATCTCTTGAGAAAAACTTTCTTGGTATATTTGGATATATTCCTTTTGTAAAATTTGCGTTGCTTGATACATTTAAGGATAATCCTTTAACAATACGGATTTCAATATAACCACCAATTGAAAAAGTATTAATACTTCTTCCTTTAATTTTCACACTGTCTAAACTAAAAGTATTAAGAAAATTATCCCATGACGCTTCGAGGTTAAAATTGCCCCATTTTTGTAAGAAACCCACATTTAACGAAAGCGACTGTTTAAACAGCCAATGTTTGGGTGAATCATAATAACCCGAATCAATATAATTATTGTAAGAAGGGCCAATACTGTAAAAAAGAGTGATGGATTTTTTTACCGCATCTTTATATTTAAAATAACTGTATTCAATGGCTGGTCTAATGGAAACCTGCGTAGCGTAATTGCTGTATGTGCTATGATTGAATGATGCTGTGCCCCCTGCAGACCAATGACTGTTCAGGCTTTTTACAATAGTTGAATAAATGCCGGAGTTATTGTTGGTAAACTTACTTGTAGTACTGTCAAATACGATCGTTCTGATATTTTTGGAAATATTTGAGCTTAAATTTATTTTGAGTTTTTCTGTTACCCTGTTTGCTCTTATATTAGCTGACATACGTTTTGATTTGCTGTAATCATCCGCATTGATATTACCACTAATACCTGCATTAAATACCCAAAAATTCCATTTATCTTTTTTATTGCTTAAAGAATTTACAGCCGCTTCATTTTTTGATAAGGGCACCGTAATATTTAATTTTTGTGCCAAAGAAGTTTGTGCTACAAACCTGGTCAACCCTATTTTTAAATACCGTACCAGGTTTTCCCTGTATTCGGCATCGGTTTCTACACTGCTCCGGTAGAATTTTAAGGTGTCCTGCATACCTTTAAAATTTTCCTGCCCGTTAAAAAATAATTTTATTTCGTTGCCGCCAGAGCCGGTACGTTGAGAAGTTACCATGATAAATACATTTGCCAAAAAACGGTCAGGTACAAAATCAACATAGTTGATCTCTGTTTTTATATAACTCATGTCGCACCAGTCATTGCAATCAACAAACACTTTTATTTCATCATTATTTTTTTTCGTGGTTTGGGCAGAAAGAATAAATGGGATTAACAAAAATGTAAAACTGCATGCAAAAATTTGCTTTCTCATAAAGTAATTATTGGCATTAGGGATGAGATAAAAATATAGGTTTGTTATCAGCTATTTTCTTTTTATTTATTTTTTGATAAACATTTAACAGTTCCTGCACAGCATCTCTTCCCGCTGCTCCTAAATCAATTGAATGATTATTAACGTAAAGGTCAATATGCCTGCGCATGATATCTTCACTCATTTCCTGTGCATGCATTTTTACATAACCGGTGAGTGCTGTATAATGATGTTTGAATGCATACACAATGCTTTCGCTGATCATTTTATCAACCTGTAAAGCAACTGCTGTATCAATTGAACGCTTTATCACAATACCTCCTAAGGGAATGGGATTACCCGTTTTGCTTTCCCAGTATGCACCCAGGTCTGTAATCTTATTTAAACCCCGGGCCTGGTAAGTAAAACGGTTTTCATGAATGATAACACCCAGCCTTGCAACCCCTTCTAAATCTCCCCCGGAAGAGGGGACTTCGGAAGCGCTTTGTAAAACATAATCTTCAATTTTATCATACCGGAAAAAGATCTTGTTTTTTGCATTTGGGTAAGCTAAAGAAAAAAGCAGGTGTGCTGTTGTATGTTTTCCCGGAATTGCAATAGTACTGCTTTCAACATTCAGTGTTTTGTGTTCCTTATTTGATATTAGCAACGGCCCCACCCCCGTTCCCAATGCACTGCCACTGTTTAACAACAAATATTTATCAAGTACCAGGGGTAAAACTCCGTAACTGAGTTTTGTAATATCCAGCTTACCTTTTAGTGCCCATTCGTTAAGTGTTTCCACATCTTCCAAAATCACATCAAAAGATAAATCTCCGGTATCAATTTTATTATTTGCCAGTGCATCAAAGATAAAAGTGTCGTTGGGGCAGGGGGAAAATCCAATTGTTAATTTCATTTGTTTTGTTAATCAATTAATCTGTCAATTAGTGCTGTAAGTTCAGTATTTAAATTTTCAACCGCTTCTTTCAGCATCCATTTTTTTTTATCTCTTTCGCCCACATGGTTTGATATTGATCTCATTTGTAAAAACGCAATATTTTCCTGCAGGCAAACATAATGCAAAGCAGCGCCTTCCATAGTTTCAATATCAGCATCAAATTCTTTTCTAAACTGTTGATTTTGCAAATCGCTGTCACTAATTTTATTTACAGTGATTGCTTTAACCCAAGGCAAGTTTGATTTCCTCATAGCTATTTCCGGATTAATAAGCCATCCATTTTTAAATGGAAATTCATCTTTATCAGCAAACCCAGTTTTAAAAACCGGTGTGTAAATTTCTTTTTCTTCTATGCCCAAATCAGCAAAGCAATCCTGTTTTACAAGCACGGTTTGCCCCAATAAAATATTTTGATTACATGTACCTGCAACGCCGGCCTGTATAATAATATCATATTCTATCTGCTGCAGCCTCTTTTGCAAATGGTATAAAGTATTTGGAACACCTACTCCTGTAATTAAAACATCTGTTTTAGCATTTGTAGCTGTAAAGGGTTCAATTTCCTTTCCTGTTGCAGCAATTAGTAAGATTTGCATGGTACAAATTTCGTGTTTAGCCTTCATATTTCAGGATTTAGAAGCTACCTTTGCAAAAATTTTTCGATTTCAATGGTTTACATCACCCGGATAGAACATTTTAATGCAGCTCATAAATTATTTAACCCGGCATGGAGCAGGGAAAAAAATGAGGAAGTGTTTGGTAAATGCGCCAACGACAACTGGCATGGGCATAATTTTGAGTTATATGTAACTTTAAAAGGAGAACCCGATGAAGATACCGGTTTTGTATTTGATGTAAAGAAGCTGAGCATTATTGTAAAAGAGCATGTAATTGATAAACTGGATCATAAAAATTTGAATGTAGATGTTGAGTTTATGCAAGGAAAAATATGTTCAAGCGAAAACCTGGTGATTGCTATCTGGAACGAATTGCTTCCTCATCTTCCTGCCGGCGTTCAGTTGCATTGCCTTAAGTTATCAGAAACCCCCCGCATATTTGTGGAGTACTACGGCAATTAATGGTAGTTTCAGGCAAACAAATCCTAACTTTATTTGTTTATCAAACGGAATTTCAGGATAAGCTTGAGTGCGCAGGCTGAAAATCCAGGATAGCCGTTGTGTGTAAGCTTTTGATAAATGCCGATTGCAGAAACACCATTTAATAAAAAGGGTTATCGGCATAATTAACTTTCAACAACTGATATGCTTAAACAGCAGACTTCTGTTTTAGCCATCATTAAAAATTGTTCTGAACATTTACTATAAAATTTTAGAACAAACTTTATAATTTATATGTTATACTACAAATCATGAGTAATAAAGTAGCTGTTTACCGCAAAGAACATTTTAACGCAGCCCACCGGCTTAACAATCCGGATTGGGATAAAGCAACCAATGAACGTGTTTTTGGTAAATGTAACAATCCGCATTTTCATGGCCACAATTATGAACTGGTTATTAAAGTAACAGGCGAGCCAGACCCGGCAACCGGCTATGTGATGGATATGAAAGTGCTGAGTGATATTGTGCAGGGTAATGTGATTGAACGGTTTGATCATAAAAACCTGAACGAAGATACAGCGGAGTTCAAAAACCTGAACCCCAGTGCAGAGAATATTGCGATTGTGATCTATAATATTTTAAGAGCTAAAATTGAATTGAAATTTGACCTGCAGATTCGCCTGTATGAAACAGAAAGAAATTTTGTGGATTACCCGGCATAATCATAAATCTAAAATCGGAAATCTAAAATCACAAATCACAGATGGCATATAAAAAAATTGAGGAGTACGATGAAAAAACAACATCGGAACTGATGGAAAATTACCGTAGAACATTGCAACTGATCGGCGAAGATCCTGCCAGGGAAGGTTTGGAAAAAACCCCTGAACGTGTTGCCAAATCTATGCAGTTTCTTACACAGGGATACCAAATGGATGCCAATGCCATTTTAAACTCTGCAAAATTTCACGAAGATGTGAGTGAGATGATCATTGTAAAAGATATTGAACTGTATAGTATGTGTGAGCATCACATGCTTCCATTTTACGGAAAGGCGCATGTGGCTTACATTCCCAACGGGTTCATTACGGGCCTTAGCAAGATCGCCAGGGTAGTGGATGTATACAGCCGCCGTCTGCAGGTACAAGAAAGATTAACACACCAGATATTAAATTCAATAAAAGAAACACTTAACCCATTAGGTGTAGCCGTAGTTATTGAAGCATCGCATTTGTGTATGATGATGAGAGGCGTTGCCAAACAAAACTCCGTTACAACAACATCAGCTTTTTGGGGTCAGTTTGAAAAAAATGAAACGAGGAGTGAGTTTGTGAAACTGATCAGTGCCAAACTACATTAAACAAATAATGATTGTGCATCTAAACTAAAGCTACAGCTTGGGGTAAGATTAAATTGTGTGGAATCGGTTTGTTTGTATTTATTATCAATCAACTCAAATGTTTCTATCTTTTGTGTATCACAATCAGCCATCAGGTAATATTTTACTCCATACATTTCGTATAATAGAAACTTAGTATTACGGTCTCTTAATTTTGTTGAGTGAGAAGATATTTCTAAAATTAATTGCGGAGGAAAAGTAAGAAATTCATTTTTAATCTCTCCGCAAACAATCATGCAATCAGGCCTTACAACCGTATTGTCATTTACAATCCAGTCAAGTTCATGTAGTACTTCACAGTTGCAAACTGCTTTATCATTTTCCAGCATATTGCCTGCTATCCTTATAAATTTACTCCCAAATGACTGGTGCTTATGATTTGGTGATGGACTCATTGCATAAGGATAGCCATTAACCAGCTCCCAATTTCCTTCCCACAACTTATAATCGTTGTAAGTGTAACGTTCGGGTTCAAATATTTTGGTACTAAATTCCATCCCATTAATTTTAATCAAATTTAAAATTTATTTTTGAGAAAACGATTGATATATGAAACATGCATACGTATTCCCAGGCCAGGGGTCTCAGTACAGCGGGATGGGTAAAAACCTATACGAGTCTAATCCCGCCTCAAAAAAAATGTTTGAACAGGCCAATGATATTTTAGGTTTCAGGATTTCAGATATTATGTTTAGCGGCTCCGATGAAGACCTGAAACAAACCAATGTTACGCAACCTGCAGTTTTTCTGCATTCAATAATTGCGTTTAAAACTTTGCCTGATGCAAAGCCGGATATGGTAGCAGGGCATTCATTGGGTGAGTTTACTGCATTGGTCGCAAACAATACCTTACATTTTGAAGATGCATTGAAGCTGGTTTCCATTAGGGCAAAAGCCATGCAGCGTGCCTGCGAAATGAATCCTTCAACAATGGCTGCCGTGCTGGCTTTGGCCGATGATAAAGTGGAAGAAATTTGCAATGCCGTGATGAATGAAACAGGAGAGATCGTTGTTGCAGCAAATTATAATTGTCCCGGCCAGTTGGTTATAAGCGGTTCCATTATTGGTATTGAAATGGCCTGCGAACGTATGAAAGCCGCCGGTGCAAAACGTGCATTGGTTTTACCGGTGGGCGGTGCATTTCATTCACCATTAATGCTGCCTGCAAAAGAGGAACTGGCGGCAGCCATTGAAGCAACGCATTTTAACGATCCTTCCTGCCCCGTTTATCAAAATGTAGTGGCCAAAGCAATTACCGATCCTGCAACCATCAAAAAAAATTTAATTGACCAGTTAACCGGTGCTGTGCGCTGGACGCAGACTGTGGAAGCCATGATTGCAGATGGGGCAACTCATTTTACAGAAGCCGGGCCGGGTAAGGTTTTACAAGGGCTGGTGATGAAGATCAATAAAGAAATGATAACTGACGGAGTTAATTAAAACAGAAAATGGGTTTAAAAATTTAAACCCATTTTCTGTTTATTTTTATAATGAAATTACAGGTTGGTTAATGCAGCATTCATGCTTCTTACAGCCTCTGCACTTTTATCAAATGCAGCCTGTTCTTCATCATTCAGTTTGTAGTCAATAATTTTTTCAATGCCATTTCTGCCAATCACCACAGGCACTCCAATACAAATATCTTTTTGTCCGTATTCACCATCTAAATAAACACAACAGGTAAATAATTTTTGTTCATTCCTTACAATGGCTTCAACTAAAGCCGCCCCGGCGGCTCCTGGTGCATACCAGGCCGATGTTCCTAATAAACCGGTAAGCGTTGCACCGCCAACCATCGTATCTGCAACAACTTTTTTCAAAGTTTCGGCATCTAAATAATTAGAAACCGGCGAGCCCTGGTAAGTAGCTAATCTTGCTAAAGGAATCATGGTAGTATCGCCATGTCCGCCAACAACTACAGCCTGCAGGTCAGTTGCCGTGCAACCCATGGCAATTGATAAATAATATTTAAAACGGCTGCTGTCTAAAATGCCGCCCATGCCAATGATCCTGTTCTTTGGTAAGCCACTCGATTTTAATGCCAGGTAGGTCATGGTGTCCATGGGATTACTGATAACAACAATAATGGCATCAGGCGAATGCTTTAAAATATTTTCAGTTACCGATCTTACAATACCCGCATTAATACCAATTAATTCCTCCCTCGTC
>JANNYY010000273.1:0-6927 GCA_031410355.1 Chitinophagaceae bacterium
TAGCACTGCAAAATGACATGATGGGAATATGGGAAACGATGCAAATCATTTTTTCTTTATTGGCTTCCAGTTCATTTTGAAGCCAGAGAAACTGTTCATCATCCAGCAAAGCAATATAGCCGCCGTAATTTTCCTGCACACTGTCTAAAACAATAAAATGCCAGTTGCTTTGTGTAAAGCTGTAATACGTTTTAGCATAGCCGGTTTGCTGCAGCCACCATGCTTTGCCATAGAGTGCATCATTTTTAACATCGGCTTTTAGTTGCCATCCCCAGATATCATGGTTGCCAATGCAATGCTTTACAGATAACTTTTTTTCTGCCTGCATTATTTTATTGAACAGATCCCACTGCGCCTGAGTTTTTTCTTTATCAGCAGCCAGCGCATCCATAATACTATCGCCGCCATTAATAATAAAATCGGGTTGTGGTTTTAACTGGTTTATGTTTTGCAGTGCTTTTTGCATGCCTGCTTCTGCAATTTCAGATGGCTTTATATGTATATCGCTGATGAAGGCCGTTGTAAAATACTTTTTCTTTTTAGCAGGTTCAGCCTGGGTAAGTTGGGGTAAAGTTGCGGCAGCAGATAAAAGCGAAATGTTTTGGAGAAATTTTCTGCGTTGCATAAAAATAGTTTTTATAATTTAAGATAAGTTGCCATTTCTGATTGGTATTGCTGGGCAATAGCCCTGGCTTCAGTTGCAAAATCTTCTTTTTCGCTGGCGTAGATAATTGCCCGGGATGCATTCACAAGCAAACCGCACTGAGCGGTAGTCGAAGTGTGAGCGGTACTCGAAGTGTCGCTGATCATGCCGTATTTGCTTACTTCTTTTAAACTGCCTCCCTGGAAGCCCACGCCTGGTACCAGTAAAAAATGATAGGGAACTATTTTTCGTATTTCAGCAAGGTCAGTTGCTTTTGTTGCTCCAACAACAAACATCAGGTTATTGGTATTTCCCCAACTGCTTACTTTTCTTAAAACGGTTTCATAAAGATATTCGTCACTGCCTTGGTTCGTGTTTTCACGAACCAGTTTCAATTGTTCAAAATCTTTGCTGCCTGCATTGCTGGTTAACCCCAACACAATCGCCCACTTATTGTCAAATTCCAAAAATGGTTTTACACTGTCTTCGCCCATGTACGGCGCAACAGTTATGGCATCAAAGTCCAGGGTTTCAAAAAAAGCTTTTGCATATTGAGAAGAGGTGTTACCAATATCTCCACGTTTAGCATCTGCAATTATAAATTGCTCTTTGGGAATGTAGTTCACCGTTTTTTCCATCGCTTCCCAGCCTCTTGCTCCCAGTGCTTCGTAAAAAGCCGTGTTTATTTTATAAGCAACACAAAGATCCTGGGTAGCATCAATGATCTGTTTGTTAAATTCAAAAACAGCATCGGGATGAGATTGCAGATGGTTGGGAATTTTAGTGATATCGGTATCCAGGCCAACACAGAGGTAAGATTTTTTTTGTTGTATTTGTTGAATGAGTTGTTTTCTTGTCATGCAATAAAGTTAGCTGCAAAATTTTATTTACAATTTAGATGTTCTTCAATATAATCTTCGCTTCACCCGTCTCCATTTGGAGAAGGGCCGGGGATGAGGTTATAATCTCTTTTCCATTTCGTCAGCAATTGCAGCAGAATTAGTATCACCTCTTTTTCTCAACTGCTCAATAATATTTTTTTGAGAAGCACTATCCCTGTTCTGGCTCAGCTTAAAAACATTGTCGAGTTCTTCTATTTCAATGGAAAAACCTACTATGGCTTTTACCATATGGTCAATATATTCTTTTGGTAAGTTGTCAAACGAATCTGCTGATGAGGTCCCTTCATATTTATCACTAACCATCTTAACAGCATCCCTTGTGCCCTGCTCATCTTTAAATGATATTTTCCCTTTGGCATGTACCGTCATATAATTCCATGTTGAGCCAATACCCCGCTCTGTATACCAACTCGCACTTACATAGCAATGCGGTCCTGTAAAAAGGGCCAATACATTATTATTCTTTTCAAAGGCTACATGATGATCAGTCTTTCTCATCATATGCCCTTCCAGGAATATTTTGTCTTCCTTTATTTTTATTGCTACAGGAATTTGTGTTGCTACAGGAAATTTTTCTCCCATGCCTGTAATTAATGCAAAAGCATTTTCTTTCATAAAGGCTATTACTTTTTGCTGGTCCTGTTCTGTGTAGTATGAGAATTTGTACATAGCTATTTTTTTATCCACGAATTTTACAAATTACACGAATTACACGAATTTTTTAATTAGTGTAATTCGTGTAATTCAATTAATTCGTGTAACATTTTTAATATCATTTTTTCAATTTCTTCATCCTGCCATTTATTTTCAATCTCAGGTATTGCCATTATCTTTTGCATAATGGTTTCCTGCCTTTGCCCATTTACCAAAGCTTCGCTATATCTTATTTGCGGACTGAAAGTTACCTGGCTGTACAAAGGAATCCATTTATCGGGATATTTTTTACTGAAGGCAGCTTCTATTTTTTTCTGTAATAAAAATTTAGGGTCTGCAACTTTATCACGCATTTCCACAAAATTATTCAGGGCCAGGTCGCAAATAGCATCGCCGTCTGGTTTTCTTAATTGCTGATATTCCGACAAAATATTGGTCCAGTTTTCTGCATGCTTATTAATCAAACTGTTTAAAACAGAACAGTCTTCAAAACCGCAGTTCATGCCCTGTCCAAAGAAGGGAACCATGGCGTGGGCTGCATCGCCGATCAATGCAAATTTATCTTCCCTTATCCAGGGATAACATTTTACAGTTACTAAAGAAGCCGTTGGATTATTAAAAAAATCTTTTTCTAATGTGGGCATTAATTGGGCAGCATCTGTAAAAGTTTTTTCAAAAAATGATCTTACTTTTTCTTTTGTATCCAGCGTCGCAAAGGAAACATCGCCCTCAAAAGGAAAAAATAATGTGCAGGTAAAACTGCCATCAATATTGGGCAGGGCAATCATCATATAATTACCACGTGGCCAGATGTGCAGTGCATTTTTTTCCAGTAAAAAATTTCCGTTATCTCCCGCAGGAATAGTTAATTCTTTGTAGCCAAAATCAATATAGTATTGGTTATACTGGAAACGTTCATGTTGTAACTGATGTGTTAGCCTTGCAGCAGAAAAAGCACCGTCGCTTCCAAAAATGAGATCAGCTTTAACCCTTTCTGTTTGCGGCGAATTTGTTTTTTCAAATTCTATATCATTTGCTGCCCAGTTAATGCCATTACATTTTTCATTGAATATTATTTCTACATCATTTTCTTCCGCCAGGTCCATTAACCTGCAATTGAGTTCGCCACGGGAAACAGAGTTTATATATTGTCCCTCTTTTCCATAAGGCTGGTAGGCAGTACTGCCATCCGCATTATGCATAAACCTGCCATGCATGGGAAGGCATATCTTCCTGATCTCATCCATCAATCCAACTTCTTCCAAAGCTTTAATGCCACGGTCGCTTAAGGCAAGGTTAATGGAACGGCCTGCGATCATATCTTCTTTTCGCATATCAGCACGGCGTTCGTATATTTTTACTTTGTATCCCCGTTTGGATAAATAAATGGAAAGTAATGAACCAACTAAACCTGCTCCTATTATTACTGTTTCCTTCTTTTCCATTAATTGTGATTTAAAATAATTTTTACAATCTCTCCAAATTTCCACACATCTTCAAAGCTGTTGTAAAGTGGGACCGGTGCAACTCTTATTACATTCGGTTCCCGCCAATCGGCCAGTACACCGTTTTGTTTTAATGCATCAAAAACTTCCTTGCCTTTTTCCAGCATCAGCATTGAAACCTGGCAACCTTTTTCATTTTTAGGTGTAATGATCTCTATCTTTTTCTTTGTTGAAGATGCATTCAGTTCTTCAATAATAAAAAATAGATAATCACTTAACTGTTGACCTTTGGTAATTAAATTTTCAATTCCGGCTTCTTCAAAAATATCTAATGATGCTTTATGTGCTGCCATGCTTAATACCGGCGCATTACTCAGTTGCCAGCCTTCGGCAGTAGCAATCGGTTTAAAACCTTTCTCCATTTTAAAACGGGTTTCTTTTTCGTAACCCCACCAGCCTGCTAATCTTTTTAAATCTTTATTAACCGTATGTTTTTTATTGATGAAAACTCCTGCAACGCCGCCCGGCCCGCTGTTTAAATATTTATAACTGCACCAGCAGGCAAAATCAACTTCCCAGTCGTGCAAATGCAATTCAATATTGCCGGCAGCATGAGCGAGGTCAAATCCGCAATAAGCACCAGCTTCGTGTGCAGCTTTGGTAATTGTCTTCATATCGAAAACCTGGCCGCTGTAATAGTTTACGCCACCAAAAATTACCAATGCAGTTTGCTCTGCATGTTGTTTTATTGTTGAAAGAATGTCTTCAGTTCTGATAGAATGTTCCCCATCTTCTGGCGAAACTTCAATAATAACTTCATCAGGATCGAGTCCATGGAATCTGGCCTGTGTTTCTAAAGCATATTGATCAGAAGGAAAAGCTTTTGCTTCGCAGATAATTTTAAACCTTTCTTTTGTGGGTTGATAAAAACTCGCCATCAGTAAATGTAAGTTCACGGTAAGTTGATTCATCACTACGATCTCTTCGGGTAATGCACCAACAATTTTAGAGAGCAGTTGCGGAAACATTTCATGATAACTGAACCAGGGTTGCCTTGCATGAAAATGTCCTTCCACGCCAAAACTGGCCCAGTCTTCCAATTCGTTAAGCACATAATCCTGTGTGGTTTTGGCTTGCAGGCCAAGAGAGTTGCCGGTGAAATAAATGGATTCCTTTCCGTTAATAATAGGTATGTAAAATTTTGAACGAAAATCTTTTAATGGATCAGAAGCATCCAGGTTTTGTGCGAATTCAAGTGTATTTATAAAATTCATTTTTAATTGTCCCGGCCTTCAGGCCGGGGATTCATTTAGAGCGTTGAGACTTTAGCCCAATACTGTTTTTGGCTAAAACCGTAAATGTTTTTTCTCTTTCTCCGGGCTAAAGCCCGGAGCTATTCAATAGTTGCAATCACTTTTAATTCAATTGCTATTGGTGTTGGTAAACTTTTTACTTCCACCGTTGTACGGCAAGCCTGCACATCCTTAAAATATTCTCCGTAAATTTTATTGTAAACGGGAAAATCTTTTTTCATGTTGGTTAGATAAACGGTTACATCCACAATCTTATCCCAACTGCTGCCGCTGGCTTCCAGTACGGCTTTTACGTTTGCAAAAACAGAATGGCATTCGGCTTCAATATCGTATTTTATAATATTCCCTTCTGTATCCTGTTCTAATCCTGGAATGGAATTATCTTTTGCACTTCGGCTGCCAATGCCAGAGAGGAATAAAAGATTACCAACACGCCTTGCATGTGGGTAAGCACCCAAAGGTTTTGCTGCGGAATCTGTATTTATTATTTCAGACATTTAAATATTCTTATTTTGAATTTTAGTAATTAGATCCCTGAAAGTAACTATTTCATTGAATGAAGCTTGACTTGGTTTGTATTTCGAGCCGATCCAGCAACAAAGCACCCCAATACAAATTGAGGAAAGGGCTACCCAGACAAGATTAGAGAACCAAATTGAAGTAATTATTAGCAAAAAAACTACAGCAAAAAAAATACCACCAAAGTGATATAAATAATTGCTTTTATAAACTACTGGCGGTAAGGTTGAGGAGTTTACTTTATTAACTTCTTCAATAAGTATTCCTAAATTAGTTTTCGCAAAAGGTTCAAGCAAAGAAGATGTTTTGATATCTTTTACCTCAATCCCTTTTTCTTTAAATCTTTCTATAAGGTATCTAAAAATAGCTGCAGATTCACACTCTGAGCCAAATAATTTAACCGGTTTAATTAATGGTTTTATTGCATTTAATGCAATGAAATCACATAGTTCTTTCAGACTTCTAATATTCCCGGGCAATAATATTGAACTCCAGTTTTCTATAGAAATATTCAATTCAAAAAAATAATTGAAATATTCTCCCAGTTGACGGGGCTCAAATAAATCGCAAATATTTATCCATTCAGCAACAGTAGTATCAAACGTCAACTCTTCTCCAGGGTCAACCTCTGGGTCTAATTCCTGTTGTTGCAGATAGTTTGCTTGAAATATTGCAAGAATTTCTGTAGGAGTATATCTGTTTAGAACTTCCATATCTAAAATTGAATACAAATATTTTTAGCCTCTGTAAAAAAACGTAATGCTTCCCAACCACCTTCTCTCCCCACTCCACTGTTTTTCATTCCGCCGAAAGGCGTACGCAGATCCCTTACTAACCAGCAGTTAACCCAAATAATACCACTCTCCACTTTTGCTGCTACCCGGTTTGCTTTGCTTATATCCTGTGTCCAGATAGTTGCTGCCAGTCCATAATCTGTTGCATTGGCTAATTCAATGGCTTCTTCTTCCGTATCAAAAGGCTGCATGGTTACTATAGGGCCAAAAATTTCTTCCTGGTTGGTTTTACAGTTTTGATCTAAACCCTCAATGATGGTGGGTTCAATAAAATATCCATCAGCACACCTGCCTGTTAATTTAATTGCATTGCCTCCGCATAATATTTTTCCCCCTTCTGCTTTGGCTGTTTCAATACAATTCATGATTTTATCAAAATGTACCTTGCTTACAATAGCGCCCTGTTTTGAGTTTTCATCAAGCGGATCGCCAACGGTGAGTTTTTTTGTTATGGGAACAAAATACTTTTTAAAATTTTCGTAAGCAGTTTTTTCAATCAATATCCGGCTGCCGCATAAACATATTTGTCCCTGGTTGCCAAATGATGAACGGATCGTTTCTGTTAACATTTTTTCCCAGTTGCAATCATTAAAAATAATGTTAGGGTTTTTGCCGCCCAATTCTAATGATAACTTTTTAAACATAGGAGCCGCCAGG
>JANNYY010000274.1:0-4765 GCA_031410355.1 Chitinophagaceae bacterium
GTAGGACCAGATGATACAGAAACAGGAACTTTAACTGTATTGGCACATGTTACAGGCGAGCCCGTTTCACCAAGCCCCAGCAACAAGAATGAGAACAATCAAAAAACAATGCTGCAGGCAAAATTTTTTAAAGAGATAGCAACACACCTGCTAAATGCCACACACCTGCATGCAACTGGCACCGGTCAGGTACAGGAACAGTTTATTCATTACCTGGCAGAAACTCCCCAGTTTAAAAACACAAAAACAGAAGAATCTACCGCCAACAGGATGAGTGATGAAAGGCTGGTAGAATTTTTTGCAGAAAAATTTAATTAGTTAAAGGCACAGAAAGTTCTTTTATGCCGTTGTGATTCACCAGACTCACAACGGCTTGCTTTTACCCCAAAAAAGAGTAACAAAAATATAAGTTCGCAGTAAATGCAATACTGGTTATGTATACTCATTTATATTAACTTTATACCATGCCTTTCTATAAACTCATCATCAGTTACCTGCTTACCGCCGTTGTTTTTTTTGGGGTAGATATGGTTTGGCTTGGTTTAATTGCCAAAGGCCTTTACAAAAAATACCTGGGCAGTTTTTTAGCTGATAAGGTTAACTGGCCTGCTGCCATTATTTTTTACCTGCTATTTATTATTGGCATATTTTATTTTGCAATCATGCCTGCTGTTGAAAAAAATTCGTTTACCAGGGCAATCATCAGCGGCGCCCTGTTTGGATTTTTTACTTATGCTACTTACGATCTTACCAATTTAGCCACGCTTAAAAACTGGCCACTGCCTGTTGTTTTTATTGATATTGCCTGGGGCGCTGTGCTTACCTGCATTGTTAGTACCGCGGGTTTTTATATTGTAAAATGGGTTGCTTAAATGTTAACCGTATTTATACACTGTTTCTTCATCATTTTTATTTATGCTACCTGCTGGTTTGCGGCAGCGGTTTATAAAAAGAGAAATGATGTAGCCGATATTGCCTGGGGCATGGGGTATATTTTAGTATGCGGTTATTTGTTTTTTAATCACTCCCATACCCCGGTTTCTTTACTTTTATACAGCCTTGTTACACTTTGGGGATTGCGGCTCAGTTTACATATTTATAACCGCAATAAAAAAAAGCAGGAAGATTTCCGTTACCAGGCCTGGCGGCATGAGTGGGGTAAATATTTTTATGTGCGCAGTTATTTGCAGATATTTTTGCTGCAGGGAATTTTATTGATGGTTATTATTTCGCCGGTAATACTTGCGGCTGTTGCGCCGCCTCAAAAATGGAATGCCTTTACCTGGGCTGGCTTAGGTTGCTGGCTGGTTGGTTTTTATTTTCAGGCTGTTGCCGACCGGCAACTGGTTGTTTTTTTAAAGAACCGCAAAACCACGGGAGCCATCATGCAAACGGGGCTATGGAAATATTCACGCCACCCTAATTATTTTGGTGAGTTGCTGATGTGGTGGGGCATTTTTATTATTACTATTCCATTTCCTGGCAGCCTTTTTTTTATCATCAGCCCCCTTACTATTACATTGCTGCTGGTTTTTGTATCGGGTATTCCCATGCTCGAAAAAAAATATGCAGGCAATCCTGCTTTTGAAGATTATAAAAAAAGAACTTCTGCGCTTATTCCTATGCCACCCCGCAAAGCTTAAGGTTATTATTTTGGGTTGATAAATTTGACAATTTTTTTTACCGTTCTATAAAAAAAGCCCTGCATGTAAAAACATACAGGGCGTTTTGCATCACTGCTATTTTATGGCTGTACTTTACTGCTGCTGCCCAAAATAACCGAAACCAACTGGCGGCCTTTTGGTAATTCGGTTGAAGAATAATAAACCTTAAAAGATGTATTTCCGTTTTTTTGCAGGCTGATAAGATCCTGCATAGTGCAGCTCATATCTCCCAATGGTGTTTGCACATCGGTAAACTTCCACACTTTTACGGTGTTATCATTCCCGTCTTTGATGGTAACGATCCTGTTTTTACCAACCCTGCCGCAATGATGATACCTGATGGTTAATTTATCGGTTGGCAAAGTTTTACTGAGCTGCAGGGTATGTATATTATCCATATCGCTGCCAAATTTCTGCAATACGGTTTTACCGTTTACTAATATTTCAAATCCTTCGCCGCCGGTTGGTGAGTTTGATGAAAAAGAAAGCAGGGTTGCAGCAATGGCAACCAGCGCAAATGTTTTACTGATAATTAATCTCATGACTTATATTTTTTATTGTTAAGAAATAAACAGGACTGTTGGGCTGTTTTATCAATACAAAGAAAATATACCTGCGTGGTTTTTACAGATCAGTTTGACGAAAGGGGGAAGATGCTTGATGTGTTACAGTAAAAGCAGTAAACTTGGGAAGGATGCATCAGGTTTAAAAATTGTCAGGCTTTGCCCTACAAACTATAAGGCTGTCAGCCTGAGCCTGTCGAAGGCGGGATGAAGCTAATAACCCGGGTTCGATAACACTTCGACAAGCTCAGTACACCCTGACATTCTGCTTAGTATGTGTTGCAATTAAAAAAGATTACCCATTACCTGCCCTTTCTATTTCATCTGCGGCGCTGCCAGATGTGCGTTTAACAGTTTTATATGCTTTACCAAACCTGTATGTAAAAGAAATATTAAAAACCCTGCTGTCGCGACGGAGAATAAAATACTCGGTGGCTTTATCAAATTGTGTGAGGCCCTCCATGGCATTGGTATAAAAAATATCACGTGCACTCAATTTTAAAGTGCCTTTCTTTTTAAGCACCATTTTGGATACACCCAGCGATAATTGCCCCGTAGGATATAATAATTCCTGCAGGTCATTCCTTGCCCTGGTGGTATAAAAGCCTGATACTTCGGCAGTGTATTTTTTTAAAATGGTAAACTGGCTATTGATGTTGATGTTTAACTGGTTGATCTCCGAAGTAAAATTATTATTGCCGTTATAGCCTTTCAATTCTTTGTGGTTATAATTGGCCTGTGCGGTAAGCGACCACCATGTAAAAGGCGAAACAACCAGTGTGGCTGATAGCCCTAAATTATGTGCTTTGCCAACATTACCTTCGGAGTAAAACAAAATATCTTTTACAGTATCGGTTAAAAATAATTGTGAAAAATAATTTTTGATGATGCTGTAAGAAACGGCCGTGGTTAATACATTTTTATATTGATGGCTCAGTTGCAGGTTCCAGCTGTATTGCGGTAAAAAGAAAGGGTTACCGGTTTGATATGTGTATTTGTTGATGATAAAATAAAACGGGTTTAATTTTTGGAAGGCTGGCCGGTCTATCCGGCGGCCAGCGGTAAACGTGAAGCTGTTAGATGAATCGGCCTGGTAACTGATAATGGCACTGGGAAACAAACCACTGTAATTACGGGAGAAAGCAGAATCTTTTTGCACCACATTGCCTAACTGGTGGGCATCATAAGCGGTGTATTCATAACGCAAACCACACTGCATGCCAAAACGTTTGTACTTTGTTTCCAGGCTGCCGTACAAAGCATGAATGTTTTCTTTGTAAATAAAATGATTGCTCTTTCCATAATCTTCATACCAGGCTGCTCCGTTTAATTTTTGATAAGATGCAGAATTGTCTGTACTGATATGCGATGATTTCCAGCCCGATTGAAGGCTGCTGTTTTTTCCCAAACGCAGCGTATGGTCTATTTTTCCAGATATAATTTTTATAGCAGCAGGAATGTTTCCCCTTGACGCTTCCTTATATCCGCCTGTTGCCTGCAACGCATTATTAAATTGCTGTTGGTTGCGGATGTCGTAGTTGAGCCAGTCAATATCCACCCCAATATCCTGCGATGATGTAATGCGGTGACGCAGATTTATATTTACCAGTTCGTTCTTAAATTTGTTATTACTGGTACTTGTTGTGGCAATGGCAGAATCAACATTACCGGCAGCATTAAGCCAGGTGGCGCTGGCGCTGTTATTTCCTTTGCGGTTTATGGAAGTGCCGCCAAACACAATCCCGATCGTTGTTTTGGGAGTTACAAAATAATCTATGCCGGCTTTTATGGTATTATTAATAACACGGCCCGAAAAATAAGTTGGCTGATCAAGCACGGCAGTAAGGTTTCCGTTATCATCATAATATTTTCGCAGTGCATAAATATCGGTGAGGTATTTATTTAGGTTGATGCTGTAGTTAACAAACATATTGAACTTGCCCGTGCGGTAATTCAACTGCAGGCTGTTATTGTTCTTTGGATAAACACCCTGCCCCGCAGAAACAGTAAACGACCCGTTAAAACCTTTTGCTTTATTTTTTTTTGTTTTGATGTTGATGACACCTGCATTACCACTGGCATCATATTTTGCTGGCGGGTTGCTCATCAGTTCAATTTGCTCTACCTGCGATGAACTCATACTGCTTAGCAAATTATTTAACTCCGCGCCTGACAAGTAAGTTTGTTTATCATCAATCAAAACGAGCACACCGGCCTTGCCCTGTAAGGCAATGCCGCCGTTCCTGTCCACTGTTACACCCGGCGATTTTTCCAAAACCTCCAGCACCGTGGAGCCCACATTGGTGACTGATGCATCAACATTCAATATTACTTTACCGGGCTTCTGTTCAATAAAAGGTTTTCGTGCAGCAACACTTACTTCTTTTAAAGTTGTGCTAACAGGTTTCAATGTTACTGTAGCAGTTTTTACATCCGAAGGAAAAATATAAATGCCGGAAGTATGTGTTTGATAACTGCTGCAACTGACTTTAAATACATCCTCACCCGGGCTGATCTTTTCAAACCGGGCTACGCCAC
>JANNYY010000275.1:0-7748 GCA_031410355.1 Chitinophagaceae bacterium
ACATAAATCATTTCTACCAATAATGAACCGAGGGAAAAATAAATAGCATCTTTAATAGTTTCCTGTATGCCTATTTGCATGGCGGCCACATTAAGCGTACCAAGCGGCAGCGACCCCAGGAAACTTATGATCAAACCCCAAAAAAAAATGCGTAAAAATTTTGGCATCGGGCAAAGATAGTAAGCAAGTAACGATTTGAAAAACGAAGATTAACCCGTTTACAAATTTTTATTTTGCAAAAACCGATAAGGATACGGTTAAATTGTCGGACATGGAGACACTGCTTCCGCCAACTCCAAAATCTCTTCTGTTTATGGTGAATTCACCATCAAAAACATACCCGCCATTTTTTGGGATGGCGCCAAAACCAAACTCAACAGGCTTTGTAACACCCTTAATGGTTAGGTTGCCGTATATAAAAAACCTGCCGGCAACAGATGACCTGGTAATTTTTGTACTTTTAAAATGCAGGGTTTTAAAAGTTGCGACATCAAAATATTCAGCCTTTTTTAAATGCCCGTCTCTTGAGCTGTTATCGGTATCAATTGTTGCAGCATCAACAGTTATATCAAAAAGAGAAGCACTGAATTTTTCAGGATCAAATTTTATGGTTCCCTTTAAGCCGGTAAAATCACCGCCGGTTTTAATGCCAAAATTTTTAATTACAAAATGTACTTTGCTGGAGGCATCAACGGGGGTATAGGTTGCCTGTGACCATACTATATTTGAATAAATTATTAAAGAAAGAAAGAGGGTAATTATTTTTTTCATGTACTAAAATTAATTAATTCTATGTTTAATTTTTCATAAAATTATAGGTCACCCCAATTCCACCCCCCGACATTTTTTTTCTGAAGCGGTCATTTTTATCGCCGCCGGGCGTGGTTTGCACCTGGGTATTGGTTGTATATTCAGCAAACAAAAACTCAAAAGCCAGCTTTATACCCCAGGCATTGTTCCATTTATATTTTGCAAACAATTCGCTGTTGAGTGATCCTTTATCATTATCGCTAACTAATAAAAGATTAAAACCTGTTGGCCTGGCGTTAACCGCAACACCGGTTGCAAAATTATTGGCATAATAAATTCCCGTTTGTTTTTTACCAAAACTAAAACCGATAGCATCAATATTGAATCCCAGTGAAAACTTTTTAGTAAAATTGTATCCGAAATTTAATGAAATGTTTAAAGCATTTACCTGTGCTTTTGGAAATAATACAGAATCAATATTTGGCTTAATATCATCTGCAAAAAGCACTGCAGGACCGGTTTTACCGCTGGTTAATTTTGCAGGGGCGGTTTTAAAATACAGATTATTTCCAAAATAACTGGTAAACCTGGCGCCAAAGCCAGCTTCCCATTTTTTTCTTTTTCCAATCTTCCAGTTATAAACATAAGCCAGTGCAGCACTTACCTGCGAGGATCCAAATCCGACAGTTATATCGGCAAATTTATTAACGGGCCGGGCTTCTTTTTTTTGTGCAATTAACCCGTTTGCAAGCAACACCGCCAGGCTTGTTAAGATCAATATTCTTTTCATACATTTCAATAATTAATTATTATTTTATTTAAGCTCGGTATAGGCAAACTGAATACGGTACCGGGCACACCACACCATTACATATTTATAATTAGCCACGTCGGGTGCGGCAGCTAATTCATAATTGAAGTAGCCGCTCAGGTATTTCAAAAATCCCAGGTCCATATATTCAACGGGTGGATTGGCATTGCTGCCGATAGTTTTTGAAAGATAAACATGCAGGTCGGGCCCGTTATAAGAAGTAAAGTTTTTAAACACGAGGTAATGCTTTTGCCCCACTTTTTCAATGCTAACATCTCCCCTCGCCCTGTCTCCCATTTCGCCGCCAATTAAAACCCCGCTGTATAAAACCGCTGTTTGCGTATCAACAGGTGGCACAATTATTTCATTGCCATAAGCAGGCACATTTTCCTTTTTGCAACTAATCATAAAAAAACATACCGCAAATAGTACTGTGTAAAATGTTTTCATAATATCAATCTTTAAACTCAAAAATAAATATCAATTTATTAAAAGTTTGTCAGCTAAACGACACATAACCGTTTTTATACGACCTTTAACTTTACACGTACGTTAATAGTCTTGAAAAGGTTTAAATCATTCGAGAATTGGATCGTATTTTTATTTAAATAATTACTCCTGATAAAGAAATCAACCATACAACTCCTGCGTTTTCCTTTTTCTTTCTTTTTAATGCCTGTTTACTGGTTTGCTTTAAGCCAAACCGTACAGGTAAATGTGCCCGATGCTGTTTTAATTTTTTGCCTGCTGCATGTACTGGTTTACCCTGCCAGCAATGGTTATAACAGTTATATGGACAGGGATACAGAAAGTATTGGAGGCATTGAGAGCCCGGTGCAACCTACAAAACAATTATACTACGCAACCATTCTCATGGATTTTACGTCTGTCATAATTAGTTATTTTGTTAGCTGGTATTTTCTTTTTGGCATTATAGCCTATATACTTGTGTCAAGAGCATACAGCTATAGAGGCATACGGTTAAAAAAATATCCAATTATTGGCTTTTTAACAGTTGTTGTATTCCAGGGCGGGGTTACTTTTTTTTTAGTTATGCATGGATGTAGTTTACATAAAACGCTGGATATTCCTTTACCTGGTATCCTTACTGCCAGTTTATTGATTGGGGGGTTTTATCCGTTAACTCAAATTTACCAGCATAAACAGGACCGGGAGGATGGTGTAATCTCTATCAGCAGCATGCTGGGCTATAATGGCACTTTCATTTTTACGGCTATCATATATTTATTAGCCATGAGCAGCCTGGGTTTTTATTTGATATCGAACGGGCAGCAAAACAACTTCTTCATCATTCAAATCTTTTTTATTCCAATACTCGTATATTTTTTATGGTGGTTTAAAAAAGTAAACGCAAATACCCAGGCGGCAAATTTTAAAAATACCATGTGTATGAACCTGTTGGCATCCTTTTGGAGCAATTGTGCTTTTATAACCCTGTTAATACTTGAAAAATATTGAGTAAGATAATTTCTATAGCAACCGAAGTACCCGCATTTAAACATGAACAAAATGCCATTTTTGATTTTGCTGATACCATTTACAGTAAAGACAAAACGGAAAGCCGCAAATTAAATTACCTGTACAAACACAGTGGTATTTCAACAAGGTATTCGGTAATACCCGACTATGGCGCACCCGCTGCCGACCGGCAGTTTTATTCAGCTTCACCCGATCTTGAACCATTTCCCAACCTGGAAAAAAGAATGCAGTGGTATGCAGATAATGCTTCAACCATTTCTATAAAAGCTATAGAAAAATGCATCAATGAAAAAATAAACAAAGCTGAGATAACGCATTTGATTACCGTAAGCTGTACAGGTATGAGTGCGCCGGGTCTTGATGTCGAAATAATGGAGAAGATGGAATTAATGAGGAATATTTTCCGCACTTCTGTAAATTTTATGGGTTGTTATGCAGCAATTCATGCGCTCAAAATGGCTGATGCCATTTGCAGGTGTGAGGAAAATGCAAATGTTATAATAGTTTGTACCGAATTTTGTACACTGCATTTTCAAAAAGAAATTTCGATAGATAATATTACCTCAACGCTGCTGTTTGCAGATGGTTGTGCGGCAGTTTTGATGCAGCCCGAAAAGTCCACAGCGAAAGGTATTTCACTCAAAAGTTTTTTTTCAGACGTTGCTTTTAAGGGTAAATCAGATATGTCGTGGACACTTTCTTCAACAGGTTTTTTAATGACACTGTCTGGTTATGTACCCGATCTTTTAAAAGAAGATTTTAATGGTTTGGTTGAAAAAGCGTTGCAACACGCTGCCATAAACAAAGATGAAATTACCCACTGGTGCATTCATCCGGGGGGTAAAAAAATTCTGGAAGCCATTGAAAAAAGTATTGACCTGCCAACAGAAAGCCTGCGCTGCTCTTATGAAATTTTGAATGATTATGGCAATATGAGTTCGGCAACAATCTTATTTGTGTTACAAAAAATGTTAGACGGGTTATTAAACAACAACCAACCCAAACCTGCAAAAATATTTGGCGCTGCATTTGGCCCGGGGCTAACCATGGAAACATTTATTGCTTCGTATGATTAATCTTACAAACAGATCATATAAAAAAGAATTACTCGACAATGATGATATCCCTTTTGCAGATATCAAGCAAAATATGAAAGAATTAAATACGATAAATGAATACCTGGGCGGACATAAAATAACGATTGCAGGCGTAGAAGCATTAATTGAAACCCATGCTATAACTAAACCAATATGCATTTGCGAAATAGGTTGTGGTGGTGGAGATAATTTAGTAGCTGTTAATGAGTTTTGCATAAGGCGGAATATCCCGGTTAATTTTATTGGTATTGATATTAAACCCGAATGCATTGAGTTTGCAAAGAATAAACATATTTTTTTAAATGCAAACTGGATAACCCATGATTATAAAAATGTAAATTTTGGCGAAACTAAACCCGATATAATTTTTTCTTCTCTCTTTTGTCATCACTTTGATGAAACTGAATTAACACAAATGCTGCAATGGATGAACCAACATGCAGTTATGGGCTTTTTTATCAATGACCTGCACCGCCATCCCCTTGCCTGGTACAGTATTAAAGGATTAACTTCACTGTTCTCAAAATCTTATTTAGTAAAAAATGATGCGCCACTTTCTGTTGCCCGGGGTTTTAAAAAAAATGAATGGAAACAAATTTTAAAAACCGCCCGTATCAGCAATTATTCCCTTACCTGGAAATGGGCTTTCAGGTATTTGGTAATTTGCAGGAATGACTGAAAAAATTAAATACGATGTATGTATTATTGGTGGCGGATTAGCCGGCCTGGCTTTATCCATACAGTTGTCAAAAGCGGGTTACACGGTTGCCTTATTTGAAAAAGAGCAGTACCCTTTTCATAAAGTTTGTGGCGAATATATAAGCATGGAAAGCTGGGAATTTATATTAAGCCTGGGTTTGCCTTTACCAGGTATGCAATTGCCCATTATAAACAAATTAATTGTTACGGCACCCAATGGAAACCAGTTACAGCAAGCTTTACCACTGGGTGGTTTTGGGATAAGCCGTTATAAATTAGATGCTGCTCTAAAAGAAATTGCCGTTACAAATAAGGTTACCCTGTTTGAAAACTGTAAAGTAAACGATACACTTTTTTTTAATGATGAATTTCATTTGCAAACTATGCAAGGTGATTTTTACAGCCGTATTTGCTGTGGCAGTTTTGGTAAGAGAAGCAACCTGGATGTAAAATGGAACAGGCTTTTCGCCAGTCAAAAACCCAACAAACTTAACAATTACATCGGCGTAAAATATCATATAAAAACAAAATTTGCTGCCGGTACTATTGCCCTGCATAATTTTAAAAACGGATATTGTGGTATTTCAAAAATTGAGGACGATAAATATTGTCTCTGTTACTTAACCAATGCCGAAAATCTGAAAGCCAGTAACAATTCCATTGGGGCCATGGAAAAAAATATACTCCAAAAAAATCCGCACCTTAAAAATATTTTTGAAAACAGTGAAATATTGTATGCAACACCGGTAACCATTTCCCAAATTTCTTTCGAAAAAAAAACACAGGTAGAAAATCATGTTTTGCTGATGGGAGATGCCGCCGGCATGATAACACCGCTTTGCGGCAACGGCATGAGTATGGCGCTGCATGGCAGCAAAATTGCAGCGGGTTTTATTCAGCAGTTTTTTTTGGGAGCAATAACCAGGGCCCAAATGGAATCAGCTTATACCCGGCATTGGAAATCAACTTTCAGTAAACGGCTGCAAACAGGCCGGTGGATACAATCTATGTTTGGAAAGGTATGGGCCACAAATTTTTTTATTGCCCTGATGAAAAAAATGCCTGCACTCACCAGGGCATTGATCAGGCAAACACACGGAGAGTCATTCTAAATTTTTTCATCCACTTCCCGTATCAGTTTAAAATGCGCTTTTATATGCGCCAGAAATTTTCTGCCTTTTTGAAAAGGCCAGGGTTTTATGCCTTGTTCACTGTTGTATTTACAAATTTGATATAATGCCTTCCAGTGCTTTAATATTTCTTTGTATGCACCCATCAATGTATAACCCGTATCATAAAAGTGATTGGGCTCGGCACCACACCCATTGTATTCAAGAATAGTAAAATTTTTTCCTTTTTTTAGGTCTTCCACATTGCTGCACATGATATCGTAGCGGCCATAAAAAAAATCATTAATGCCAAGACTTATCTCATCAAAAATAACAACCAGTTTATCATCAATTTGTTCTTTCAAATCAATAAAATGAGCGCCCCGGTTGTGATTGGCTGCATAACTCAGCATATATTTTTCACCTGCTGCAATTATATCATTCCACCTGTCCTTGTGTTTACTCAACAATTCACCAATTCTTTTTTGGGCTTTGGGATGTTGCCTGATCAGTTCCTGCAATGTATCTTTTCCATTGCCAGTAACCTGCAATGGTATCTTGTGCAAAAATCCGGTAATGGTTCCTTTTTTTTCCTGCGGATGACGGATATAAAACACACTCACTTCCATTGGGTAGCTCACCATTTCCTGCACAATATATTCAACAGGAATTTTTGAATGATAATTCTCTAACGCTGCGTTATCATCAATTTTACGGAATAAAATGCCCTGGCAGCCCACTTCGGGTTTTACAATGAAAGGATATTTTATACCGCTTTTTTCTAATTCAATTTTTACGGTCTCAAAATTTTGTTGAGGCAAGACGTTGAACGTGGCAGGATATAATTGCTTTGGCAACAGGTCGTACATTTCTTTTTTGGGCTCACCATCCATACCACCAAATGTGATCTTTGGATTGCTGGGAGTAAAAAACCAAACAGACCCGGACTTTAACATATACCAAACAGTCACCGGCGCTAAGGGCGCATACAGTAATTTAAAAGGCCAGTTTTCCCAGTTTGTTATTCGTTGCAACAGTTTCTTCATGCTTTAAATTGCAGCGAAGATATTTAAAATGTAACTCTGTTTCCCACAAAGACGTAAACAGGGCAAACGCTTTAAAATGGTTTAAGTCCGAAGGACTGGTATGATTATAGAAAAGCAGGATTTTTTATGCTCCCATAACCCCGCAGGGGTGAAATTTCACCCCTGCGGGGTTATGGGAGCGGGTTTTGGTTGTCATTTTCTATAATCATAACATCCCTTGGAGATTAGGAACGCCAATTTCTGGATGTTTTAATTTTAATGCGTCTGCACTGAAGTCGCAAAGCACACAAAGAAAAATAAAACCGAATAGCTTATTTTTGCTGATAAATGATATTCCTTTTTAAAGTATCTTACCTGCAATAAATATCTATACTATGCATGTTCCCACAATGGCAGAAATGATGGCGAAGGGCGAAACCCCTGAAGTTTTATTTTGGGTAGGCTGCGCCGGAAGTTTTGATCAGCGGGCACAAAAAATAACAAAAGCTTTTGTAACCATATTAGATAAAGTAGGCATCAACTACGCCATCCTGGGCAAAGAAGAAATGTGTACCGGCGATCCGGCCCGAAGGGCCGGTAATGAATTCATGTTCCAGATGATGGCTTATCAAAACATACAGATCTTAAATGGATATGGAATTAAGAAAATTGTAACAGCCTGTCCGCATTGTTTTAATACCATAAAAAATGAATATCCCGAATTGGGTGGCACTTACGAAGTAATTCATCATGCTAC
>JANNYY010000276.1:0-17105 GCA_031410355.1 Chitinophagaceae bacterium
TCAAACGATAAGAGATACCACCAGATTTTATCAATGGAAAAGAGAGTTTGATTCTTTGCTTGCCGTTAATGCAGTTCCAAAATTTAATTCGCTGCGTTTTATAAATGACCATACCGAAGGCGCCAGTATAGGAAGGCCAACGCCATTTGCGCAAGTAGCCGATAATGATTTGGCAGTGGGTATGTTTGTGGAATATTTATCGCAAAGCCCTGTATGGAAACAGACCGCCATTTTTATTGTTGAAGATGATGCACAGAATGGTCCAGACCATGTGGATGCTCACCGCAGCACGGCTTATGTAGCTGGTGGTTTTGTAAAAAGAAAAATAGCAGATCATACCATGTACTCCACTTCATCTATGTTGCGTACTATGGAATTAATTTTAGGTTTGCCTCCCATGAGCCAGTATGATGCTGCTGCATTGCCGATGTATAAATGCTTTAACGCCACTGCAGATTTAACCCCTTTTAAATCGCTGCCAGCCAAAGTTGACCTGAATGAAAAAAATGAAAAAAATACTGCCAGTGCCAGGCTGAGCAAAACATTTGATTTTAGTAAAGAAGACCGCATACCTGACCTGGTTTTTAGTGAAGTAATATGGAAAACCGTAAAAGGCGAAAACAGTAAAATGCCTGCACCAAGAAGAAGTGCGTTTGTGAAAATAATGGAAGCTGAAGGTGACAAATAGAGGAGAGGCAATAATGCTACCGGCTGGTTAATTACATTTATCTTTAAATTGTTTTTGTTTGTTTGCGCAGGGGTTATTTAATAAGAAAAATAGCTGATGTTTGATTTGGTTTAAAAAATAAAATTTAATATGCTGTTACTGGGTATTGATATTGGAACTTCTTCTATAAAAATTTCTGTGGTAGATGCGGAATCACAAGGTTGCATTGTGTCCGTTCAATATCCTGAACAAGAAACAGGCATTATATCTTTACAGGCCGGATGGGCAGAGCAGGATCCTGAACTTTGGTGGAGCAATGTACAATCCGCAATTTTAAAAGCCCACGCTACAAAAAAATATAATCCTGAAAATATTGCCGCAATCGGTATTGCTTATCAAATGCATGGATTGGTAATGGTAGATAACACACAAAAGGTTTTACGCAACAGCATCATCTGGTGCGACAGCCGTGCAGTGGAAATTGGTGACAAAGCATTTGAAGCAATTGGGAAAGAAAAATGCCTGTCACATTTACTTAACTCCCCCGGAAATTTTACTGCGTCAAAATTAGCGTGGGTAAAACAACATGAACCCGAAGTATTTGCAAACACAGATAAGATAATGTTACCGGGAGATTTTATTGCCATGAAACTTACCGGGGAGATTACTACCAGCATCTCTGCATTATCAGAAGGCGTGTTCTGGGATTTTAAACAAAATGAATTATCGAAAGATGTTTTTGAATATTATGGTTTATCAACTTTGTTGATACCGGAGATAAAAGAAGTATTTGCAGAACATGGCAGGCTTACTGCAACAGTCGCATCTGCACTTTCTTTAAAACAGGGCATACCCGTATCTTATAAAGCAGGCGATCAGCCCAACAATGCCTTATCGCTAAATGTGCTTGAACCAGGCGAAGTGGCCGCCACTGCAGGTACTTCGGGGGTTATATATGGAGTAAGCAACCAGTTGACTTACGATAAAGAATCAAGGGTAAATACATTTGCACATGTTAACTATCTGCCTGCCGAAAAGAAATTAGGCGTATTGCTTTGCATAAACGGCACAGGAATTTTAAACCGCTGGATTAAAAATATTTGTGGCGATACAATTAGCTATGCACAAATTAATGCAGCAGCAAAAACTATAAATCCCGGCAGTGATGGGCTGTCCATTTTACCTTTTGGCAATGGTGCCGAACGCATGCTGAATAATAAAACTGTCCAGGCTCATATTCATGATATTGATTTAAATAAGCATGGCCAGGCACATTTGTACCGGGCAGCACAGGAAGGCATTGCGTTTGCATTTCGTTATGGGCTTGATATTTTAAAAGAAAACGGCATGAACCCGAAAGTAATAAGAGTGGGTAAAGCCAATATGTTTTTAAGCGATGTATTTACGGAATGTTTTGTAAATACGCTTGATGTACCGGTTGAAATGTATAATTGCGATGGCAGTGTTGGCGCTGCATTGGGCGCAGGACTGGGTGCAAATATTTATACAAATACCAAAGAAGCATTCGGGGAATTTAAGCCGCTACAGGTAATTGAACCCGATGGAAGAAAAAAGTACGAGGAACATTATCATACCTGGTTGACACATTTACAAAAACAATTAAACTGATTTATTAACTCAAAAAAATATAACATGCAGGTAGTTACAGGCACAACAGAATTTTTTAAAGGAATAGGAAAGATTAATTATGAAGGCCAGCAATCAGATAATCCATTGGCATACCGCTGGTACGATGAAAATAAAATGGTAGCCGGCAAAACCATGAAAGCATATTTACGTTTTGCCTGTGCGTACTGGCATTCATTTGTTGGCAGTGGCGCCGATCCTTTTGGCGAACCCACCCATATTTTTCCCTGGAACAACACTTCGGCAGCCTCAGCATCAGATGCGGTTGAAAGAGCAAAAGACAAAGCCGATGCGGCATTTGAATTTATAACAAAACTTGGTTTGCCTTTTTATTGTTTTCATGATGTAGATGCAGTGGATTATACCAATGATGTTGCTGATAATGAAAAACGCCTGCAGGCAATAACAGCCTACCTGAAAGAAAAACAGGATGCCAGTGGTGTAAAATTATTATGGGGTACAGCTAATCTTTTTTCAAACAAAAGATATATGAATGGAGCTGCAACTAATCCGGATTTTCATGTGCTGGCGCATGGTGGCGCACAGGTAAAAGCTGCGCTGGATGCAACGATTGCTTTAGGCGGAGAGAATTATGTTTTTTGGGGCGGCAGAGAAGGATACATGAGTTTGCTTAATACAAACATGCAAAGAGAGAAAGAGCATCTTGCCAAATTTTTACACACCGCAAAAGATTATGCAAGGCGGCAGGGATTTAAAGGACAGTTTTTTATTGAACCAAAACCCTGTGAACCATCAAAGCATCAATACGATTACGATGCAGAAACAGTAATTGGGTTTTTACGCCAGTATGATCTGTTAAACGATTTCAGTTTGAACATTGAAGTGAACCATGCTACCCTGGCAGGCCATACCATGCAACATGAATTACAGGTAGCAGCAGATGCAGGTTTGCTTGGCAGCATAGATGCCAACCGCGGCGATTATCAAAACGGTTGGGATACCGATCAGTTTCCAACTAATATTAATGAATTAACAGAAACCATGCTGGTTGTTTTGGAAGCAGGTGGCTTTAAAGGCGGTGGTATTAATTTCGATGCAAAGATCCGCCGTAACTCTACCGATGCCGCAGATCTGTTTCATGCACATATTGGCGGTATGGATGCTTTTGCAAGAGCATTAATTACTGCAGATAATATTTTACAAAGATCTGATTACAAAAAAATAAGAACAGAACGCTATATTTCATTTGATACCGGCAGCGGCAAAGATTTTGAAGAAGGTAAATTATCACTGGAAGACCTGAGGAACTATGCAATAGAACATGGCGAACCTGCAATAATAAGCGGGAGGCAGGAGTACATGGAAAATATTATCAACCGGTTTATCTAACAACCCTCAACAGTTGAGCGTTTGGAATTGGCTTTTATAGCTCATTAAGTTTATGATACATGAAAATTACAAAATCTTTATTTGGAACTTTTGAAAGCAAAGAAGTGTACAGGTTTACACTTACCAATAAAAAAGGGAACAGCGTTTCCGTAATTAATTATGGAGCTGCAATTATTTCCTGGCTGGTAATGGATAATAAAAACATGAACAGGGATATTGTTGCCGGGTTTAAAAACCTGGAAGATTACCTGGCTAATGATGTTTATTTAGGCTGCATTGTGGGCCGGTATGCCAACCGCATTGCCTATGGAAAATTTACAATTGATGGAACTGAATACCAGCTTGCCTGTAATAATGGAACAAACCACCTGCATGGCGGTTATACCGGATTTGATAAAGTAATTTGGGATTCTGCAATAACCGGATCTGCCAAACCTAAGCTGCAGCTATCTTATATGAGTAAAGATGGAGAAGAAGGATACCCCGGAAATTTGAATGTTACAGTTGAATACACTTATACTGATGATGATGAATTGCAGATAGAATATTTTGCAGGAACAGATAAAGCAACACCCGTTAATCTAACCAACCACAGTTATTTTAATTTAACGGGCGATTTAAGTAAAACTATTTTGCAACATTCCTTACACATCAATGCCGGCCATTATACAAGTGTGAATGAAAATCAGATTCCTGACGGAGGATTAACACCAGTTGATGATACAGTGTTTGATTTTAATAAGCTTAAAATTATTTCAGAAGGTTTATCCAGCATAAAAAACGGGTACGATCATAATTATGTTTTAAAAAACAACAGCGGTCAGCTTGCATTAGCCGCCCTTTTATGCGATCCGCAAAAAGAATTGCAGTTATATGTGTACACCACCGAACCGGGTATGCAGTTTTATTCAGGAAATTTGTTAAGCGGAAGTTTAATTAACAGGGATGGAAAACCAATAGCCATGCATACAGCGCTTTGCCTGGAAACACAGCATTATCCCGATTCTCCAAACCATTTGCATTTTCCATCAACCATTTTAAATAAGGGTCAAAAATTTAATTCCAAAACAGTTTATAAAATAACAGTTACATAAATCAATTTAAAAAACTTATCGTTATGCAAAAACTATTTATTACACTTTTATTTTTCACTTGCGTAGCAGCCGGTGATGTGCAAAGCCAGGTAACTACCACTAAGACAGAACTTCCCGAACCTTATGCTACCCCGTCTGTAAGTAAGAACAGCAAGGTAATTGGATGGCCCCAAGGCAAAACCCCTGTAGTTGCAGGTGGATTTACCGTTACCAAATATGCAGATGGATTTAATAATCCACGCTGGATATATGTTGCTGATAACGGGGATGTTTTTGTTTCGGAAGCAAGAACAGGAAGAGACCCTGCCAACAGGATAACGCTGTTCCGCGACAGTAACAAAGATGGCAAACCTGATATGCGTGAACCTTTTTTAGATAACCTGAACAGGCCTTTGGGAATGCTTATATTGGGCAATTCATTTTATGTGGGTAATACTGATGGCGTTTACCGGTATCCTTACACAGCGGGCCAAACAAGCATCAAAGAAAAAGGAGAAAAGATACTGGATCTGCCTGCGCTTGGCTATAACAATCACTGGACAAGAAATATTATAGCCAACCGCAAAGGAACTAAAATATATGTGAGTGTAGGAAGCGGGAGCAATGTTGCAGAACATGGAATTGATAAAGAAAAAAACCGTGCAAACATTTTAGAGATCAATCCAGATGGTAGCGGTTTGCGTGTTTTTGCTGCAGGGCTGCGTAACCCTGTAGGCATGGACTGGCAACCGGGAACAAATACTTTATGGACAGCGGTAAACGAACGTGATAACCTCGGTGATGAACTGGTGCCCGATTATATGACCAGCGTAAAAGACGGCGGATTTTATGGCTGGCCTTATGCTTATTTCGGCCCTAACGAAGACCCGCGGTTAGCAGGGCAGCGCCCCGACCTGGTAGCTAAAACACTCGTACCTGATGTTAACCTGGGAGCACATACAGCTTCGCTTGGCCTGGCATTTTATACAAAAGATGTATTTCCTGTACGCTACAAAAACGGTGCATTCATTGGCCAGCACGGGTCCTGGAACCGATCTGTGTTTTCGGGATATAAAGTTGTTTTTGTACCATTTAAAAATGGAAAGCCGGGCAAACCTGAAGATTTTGTTACAGGCTTTATTGCAAATGAAGCCAAAAACGAAGTATATGGCCGGCCTGTGGGCGTAGCTGTTTTACCGGATGGGTCTTTATTAATTGCGGATGACAGCGGTAATACGATCTGGCAGGTAAAATCTAAAAAATAAAAAATACTTTATAAAGAATCCCATGTGTGTTATTAAAAATTCGATATGAAAAAAGTAAAGTGGGGAATATTAAGTACTGCCAAAATTGGAAGAGAAAAAGTTATTCCTGCTATGCAGAAAGGTTTGTATTCCGAGATTGTTGCCATCGCATCCCGGGATAAAAATCGGGCACAAAAAATTGCCGATGGTTTGAACATAGAAAAAGTATATGGCTCGTATGAAGAATTATTAAACGATGCAGAAATAGATGCAGTGTATATTCCACTGCCAAATCACCTGCATGTGGAATGGGCAATCAAATCAATCCAGGCAAATAAACATGTGTTGTGCGAAAAGCCCATTGCTATGTCGCCCGCCCAGGCAATAGCATTAATGGAAGCTGCAAAACAAAAACCTCATTTAAAAATAATGGAAGCATTTATGTATCGCTTTCATCCGCAATGGCAGCACAGCAAAAAACTTGTAAATGAGGGTAAGATAGGAGAGTTGAAAACGGTGCAGTCTTTCTTTTCTTATTTTAATATTGATATGAATAATATCCGCAATAAAAAAGATGCAGGTGGCGGTGGCATGATGGATATAGGCTGCTATTGTGTTTCCTTTGCAAGGTTCTTATTTGATAAAGAACCGCAACGGGTAATTGGCCTTCTTGAGTTTGATCCACAATCAGGCACAGACCGCCTGGCTTCCGGCATCCTGGATTTTTCAACAGGCACATCCACGTTTACCTGTTCAACACAACTAATGCCTTACCAACGAGTGAATATTATCGGTACAGCAGGAAGGATAGAAATAGAAGTTCCTGCAAATGCAGCGCCTGATACATCTTCAAGGATCTGGCTTCATCTTAAAAGCGGGTCAGAAGAAATTGTTTTTGATGCTGTTGATCAATATACTTTACAGGGAGATGCTTTTTCAAAAACTATACTGGATGACACGTCCGTACCGTTTGAACTTGCAGATGCTGTAAATAATATGAAAGTTATTGAAGCCATTTTTGCAAGTGCTGCGGAAAATTGCTGGAAGGATGTTTGATGATTTTATAATTAAAAAGCCGGGCACCTTACCGCATTGCTTGAACTGTTGTCCTTATTATTAAAATTTTGGTAGCTTAAAGCAAATTCAAATCCACCGCGGCCGTAAGTGGCATTTCTTAATTGAGAAATGTTGGCATCATAACTTACAGAAACCGCTAAATGGCTAACATCAAGTTTTACAACCGGTATCAAAGCATCTTTTAAACGCACCATACTGCCCACATGCAATATATACCTTGGGTCTTCGGGATCACCAAGCCTGTAGCTGTAAATAAGGCCTGCAAGGGTTTCTTTATAACTACCCTGCTGGCTGTAATCGCCGTATAATGTACAGTATGATTCTTCACTTACATTCATTCTAATGCCTAAAGAGCCAACCCATTTAGGCACCATCTCCAGCTCTGGATTACCGTAAAAAGATATTTTGGCAGATTTATTAAAGTGATGATATGCAACTCCTGCATAAATATTATTATTTGCATTTTGGCCAAGTTGTGTATTAAAACTCATGCCCACACTTGCATCAAAATAGGAGTAAGAAGGGTTTGTAAAATTTTCTCCGTTATTCATGTTGGGGTCGTACCCACTGCCATTGTACTGGCTGTTGGTTGTCACTTTGCTCTGGTCAATCCTTCTTTGTACAAGCCCGCCCATAAAGCCAAGCGATAAATACATATTCCTTTCTGTGCTTAGCGATTTTTGATAATTAAGTACAGGCAAAATATGGGTAGAGGTCATTGCAATAGTTCCGGCTTTATCATACAACACCTGGCCGCCAATGGTTAAAAAATCATCTCCTTTGCCAATTGGTTTTTTACATTCAATGTTAAACGAACCGGTACGGTATGCATCAGTAACATTATTCCACTGGCTGCGGTAAACCATCTGGGCTCTTATATCGCCTTTAAAAATTCCGGCGAGTGATGGGTTCCTTAACAAAGGCGTTTCAAAAAATTGCGAAAAATGTATATCCTGTGCTTTTACAGAAAGGGTGCTTATAAGTATGATTGATAAAGTAAAGCAAACTTTATTTTGTAAATATTTTTTCATGTGTGTTCGTCTTTTTAAAAAGTATTAACTGCCGCTGATAATTATTACCTCAGTAATGCAATGTTTCCGTTTACAATTAATGATGTATTGTTTTCGCAAAGCAACTCTGCTGTATAAACATAAACATCGCTGTTTAATTTCTGTCCTTTTAGTGTGCCGTCCCAGCCTGAGGTTGGGTCATTTGGTAAAAAATTCGTTTTCTCAAAAACCACTTCGCCCCAGCGGTTGAAAATGCGTAATAATTTTATTTTAAATAAGCCCGAACCCCTGGGATAAAATACATCATTGGTTCCGCTGCCATTGGGCGAAAAAGTATTTGGTATAAAAACATTGGCGCCATCGCAAAGCACAAACACCGTTAAATTGTCTGTTGATTTACAACCACCGGGGTTTCTTACTTCAACAGTATATTGAGTTGTTTCTTTTGGTTTAACTGTTACCGAAGATCCGTTTCTTGCAACAATGCCGGGTGCATTTAACCATTGTGTCCAGGTAACATCCGGAGAAATGGTTGGCGTTATTGTTAGTGGCTGTGCGCCGTTTTTCATGGTTATATCTTTGCCGGCATCTACCTGCGGAATGGGATACACTTTTACAATGGTGTAACCGGTATCTTTAAAACAACCATACGCATCGCTGCCCACAACCATATACCTGGTTGTGGTTTTTGGGGCAGCCACAGGTAATGGCGATGTGGTGCTGCTTAAACTTGCAGAAGGAGACCATTGATAACTGTTTGCCCCGTTTGCAAATAATCTTACCGAGCTGCCAACACAAATGGTATCATCTTTTTTATTGTCCATTACAAATGGCTGAATTACAGTTATGGCAAGAGAATCAATATTGCTGCAGCCATAAATTGATGAGCCTCTTACCATGTATTTTTGTGTAAAAGCGGGTGAAGCCATTGGATTAGGGCAATTGCTGCAACTAAGGCCTGTTGCGGGGCTCCAGGTGTATGTAGCGCCGCCGGTTGCATTTAATTGTGTGGGTGTTCCCTTACAGATCTGTTTATCTGGAGTTGCATCTATTACCGGAATGGGATATACTTCAAAACTCTTAGTCACCGTGTCTTTACAGCCGGTACTGTTGGTAGCAATAAGCTCTATACTATAAACCTGTGGCGTGGTATAAGTTTGAGAAGGCGGATTTTGCAGTAATGATGTGTTGCCATTCCCCAACGACCATTTCCAGGTAATTGCAGATGTATCAGGTACAATTAAAATTGCATTAAAAGTTGCAGATACGGGTGTACATCCACTAATTGCATTTGTAAAACCGGCCTGCGGCGAAGCAACAATTTTTACAGGTATAGTTAGCGTTGTAGTATCGGTGCAACCTCTGCCTGTTATTACAATTAATTTTGGATTGTATTGTCCAGCAGCAGCATAAAAATGAACCGGGTTTTGCAAAGCAGAAGTACCACCATCACCAAAGTCCCATTTGTAAATTACCGATGCATCATTTATTACCGAAGAATCTGAAAATTGTATCAAGCCCATATCGCAGCGTGGCTGGCCATCGTAGCCAAATTTAGCTTTTACACCATATACATTAATCGTATCCAGTCCCTGTATAGGAACCTGGCAGCCGCCCTGGTCAATCAATATCATTTTAGGTATGTAAGTGCCCGGCAGGGTGTAGGTATAAGAAACTGTTGAATTTTGGGTGAAGAATGTTGAACCATCATTATAATCCCAAATAAAAGATTGGGTATTTATTGCATTGGCCGAAAAGTTTACGGTAAGCGGGCTGCAACCAAGCAGCGGATTGTATGTAAATGATCCTGTAGGGCCACTGATTGTTATTTGTTGAAATACGGTGTCAAAACAATTATTGCCCGGCCCTGTTATATATAATTTAGCAAGGTAAGTTCCCGGGTTATTGTAAATATGAACGGGGCTTACTGCATTGGATGTACTGCCATCACCAAAATCCCATGTAGCAACACCATAAGCATTTATTGATGTGTTGGTAAAATTTGCAATTAAAGGGGGGCAGGTACTTATAGTATCTGAAACTGTAAAACTTGCATGAGGTGGAGCAATTTGTACGTTTTTATTTTTTACATCTTCGCAACCATACTGGTCAGTAATTTTTAAGGATACAATATAAATTGCTTCACTTGTGTAAACATGCGTTGGGTTTGTTATTGTACTTGTATTACTGCCATCGCCAAAATTCCATAAATAGGTAAGATTTGGCCCTGTGGATGTGTTGGTAAAACTAATGGTTCGTGCCGGACAGGAAATAGTATCTGAAAGGTTGAACCCGGCCACAGGCTGTGAAATTACAATGGTATGTGTGTTGAGTGTACTGTCGGTACAACCAATCGCATCAATTGTTTTTAGCGTAACATTATAAGTACCTGCCGTGTTGTACAAATGGGTAAATGGAGGTGCTGAAAGGGTTTCAGTAACACCATCGCCGTAATTCCATATCCAGGTTGTTATAGGATGAATTCCGTCGCTTGTTGAATTATCTGTAAAAGTTACGGTATTGTTTAAACAACTGCCGGCGTATGGAATGGTAAAAGCAGCAACAGGCCCATCAATGCGTATGTATTGATTTTTTATCAGCGTATCCTTACAGCCTGAGATGTCTGTTATGATCAGCCTTACAGTGTATGTTCCTGCATTTACGTAGATATGAGATATACTGGCGCCTCCACCCGTTTGGCCATCACCAAAATTCCAGTTATAACTGGCAATGGTTCCCGGTGTATTACCTATCGCATTAAAAGTGGTAGAACTGTTTCGGCAAATCATGGTGTCTGTAGCATTAAAATTTGCCACTTCGTCTACAATTCTTATGCTCTTTATGGTTTCGTCATCGCAGCCGCTTATATGATTAATAACGGTAAGCTTTATAATATAGGTTCCGGTACTGGCATACGTGTGTACAAAGTTTTGTGCGTTAGAAGTAGTGCCATCTCCAAAATCCCAAAACCATTCATCGGGCCCAATTGAACGGTCTGTAAAAGTTATGGTGTAAGGAGCTGCACAATCAAAACTTGTTATGAAAGCTGCAATCGGCGGGCTTATATGAATATAATTGGTAAAAACAACAGTATCGGCACAATTATTATTCCATACAATTAAACGAATAGTAAATAAACCTGTGTCTCCATACTGGTGAATTGGATTCCGGAGTGTTGATGTTCCGCCATCGCCAAAATTCCATAACCAGCGTGTAACATTTCCGGTTGACAAATCTGTAAAGAAAACATCCTTATTGGCACACACATCCCTGGGCGTTGCAGATAAATTGGCATTTGGCTTTAAATCTGCAACAATACCTGGTGTAATGGTTACAGAATCCTTACAGCCTCCTGCAGTTGTAACAATCAATTTAATATTATATGAGCCTGCCGGGTAAGTATGGGTTGGGTTTGGCAGGGTTGAAGTAGCGCCATCTCCCAGGTCCCAAAAATAACTAACAACAGGATCGGGTGAATTTACTGAGGATGTAAAGGTCCAGGTTAAAGGTGCACATCCGCCCTGCGGTAAATTATTAATGGTAACAATTGGCGCTATAACCTGCACATAATTATTCAAAGTGAGTGAAACGCTGCAGCCAACTAAATTTGTTACTGTAAGTTTTACATTAAACGATCCATAAGTTGTATAAGTATGAGATGGGTTTTGTAATGCTGATGTTCCACCATCACCAAAATCCCAGGCATAAAACGCACCAGGCGTGCTGGTGTTTACAAAGTTTACGGTTAAAGGAGTTTTGCAGGATGTTCGGTTTACAGCAGAGAAACCTGCAGTTGGTTTGGGGAATACAGTGATGGAAGTAGTTGTAGAATCGGCACAGGCTCCTAAATAAGAAACTAATTTAACGGTGTAGGTTCCGGGTGTTGTATAAATTTTTGTGGGATTAATGGCTACAGAATTTGTAGCATCGCCAAAACTCCATAAAACAGATGCAGGAGCAGGTGAACTTGTATTGATAAAACTCACCGGATCGTTAACACAAACAGTTAAAGGAGCGGTAAATGAAGCCTGTATAAAATTAATTACAACAGCATTGGTTTTTACAAAGGTTTTGGTACAACCCGTGCTGCTGGTTACGGTTAATGTAACCGTAAAACTGCCGGTGGAGGTATATACATGTACAGGATGTTGTGCGTTAGATGTGCCGCCATCACCAAAATTCCAGGCATACGATAAAGTACCCGAACCAGTTGAGGTATTTGTAAAATTTATGGTAACCGGCAAACTGCAGCCCGTGGGAACGGTGTTTGTAAAACCGGCTGTAACCGCATTACTTACCTGTATAAAATTATTTTTGGTTAACGTTTTTAAACAACCTGCTGCGGTGGTAACCCGCAGTGTTACGTTATAATTACCGGCAGATGTATAGGTATGTGAAGGATTTTGTGTAGTGCCTGTATTTCCGTCACCAAAATCCCAAAGCCATGCAGTTATGGAAGAACTGCCTGCAGTGCTTAAGTCGGTAAACTGTACCGTTAAAGGAACACAACCAAACAGGGGCGTTGCAGAAAAATTTGCCACCGGAATTGCAAAGATGTTGATATATTGGATTTTTGTAATTGAATCACTGTTGCCATTTGCATCATGTATTACCAGCGTTACACTGTATTGGCCGGGGGTTAAGTAAGTTGTTGCAGGGTTTTTTAAAAAAGAAATGGTTCCGTTGCCCAAATCCCATCTCCATTGTGTGGGGTTACCGGTTGAAAGATCGGTAAAGCTTACAAATTGCGGTGAACAGCCCGATGTTGGCGTTGCAGAAAAATCAGCCGTGACCTGGGTGTTAGCAGTTTTTCCAAAAACAAAAACAGTGATAAAAACTAAAAAATATTGTTTTATTATAGCCTTGTGTAACATAGGCATGCGGTAATTATGGGATTAATGGATTTAAACAAGCATTTCTGCTTAATCCTAAACTCCATTTTGTATATAAAAATTGTGTATGTTCTGTATTATTTTTACATTGCACAGAACTTTAATATTTTGCTAATCATACCAAAACTCTGGAACACACGTTTTAACATCCTAATACTAACTACATGAATCTTAAATTTTTGAAAATAGCAAGCTTGTTTTGTATAAGCAGTACAGTAATTTGTGCTCAAAATATAGAAAAAAAACGAGGAATGCTATCTTATAGCGCAAATTATTCAGATTATGGTTTTACAAAAGCCTTAAAAGATTCTTCCATTAGTGCTGCATTTAACCGCAAAGGCCAGTTTAAATCAGGTAGCAGTTCGTTTGGTATAGGGTTAACTTACTGGAAGGGGCTTAGTTCTCATATTGATTTTTCGGGAAACCTGGCGGGTACTTTTTCCAATTTTCCGGCATTGTTTGTAAAAGAGGATAGTATAGGGCAGGCCAGTTTTACCCCGCAAATTGATCTATTGCTTCATTTCAGGGTGTTTAAAGATCACCGGCTTATAAACCCGTTTTTAACCGGGGGTATTGGTGCAGGTTATTTTGGTAAGCAACTGGCAGCGTATGCCCCGGTGGGTACTGGCATACAATTTCATTTTAATAAAGGCGCCTTTGTTTTTATACAGGCACAATGGAGAATGGCATTAACCGATGCGATTAATGAAGATTATATGTTTTATTCCATTGGCTTTGCCCAGCAGCAGCCAAAGCTTAAAAAGACTAAAAAAACGGAAACCAAAATTGTATTGCCTGCTGTTGATACCGCAAAAACAGAAACTGCAAAGGATACTTTAACCAAACCAATTGCTGATGCAGATATTGATGGCGACGGCATAGCCGATATAAGGGATAATTGCCCGGATATGAAAGGTACAATTATGGGGTGCCCCGATTTTGACGGAGATGGTATTGCTGATAAGGATGATCAATGTAAAGATGTAAAAGGCGTGGCCAGGTATAAAGGCTGCCCTGTACCGGATTCGGATGGAGATGGGGTTAATGATGATGATGATGATTGTAAAACTGTACCAGGACTTAAAGATAATCATGGCTGCCCTCCCGAACAACCTGACGCAGACGGTGACGGCATTGCAGACAAAGATGATAAATGCCCCGATACAAAAGGAAGCATTGAAAACAGCGGATGCCCTATGCAGGTTGTGCAGGGCGGAAAAATTTTACGGGTATCAGGCGATTCCATGACCTATTACCTGAGGTTTGATTTTGATAAGGCGAATATTACGAGTGAAGCATTTGCCATTTTAACCCAGGTAGTTCAGATTTTAAAAGCAGATAAAACACTGCAGTTAAAGATTGAAGGACATGCTGATAATTTTGGCCTGGAAAAATTTAATATACAGGTATCGGCAGACAGGGCCAATATTGCCCGTGATTATTTCCTGAGTTATAATATTGCTAAAAACCGCATCCAGACATCGTGGTTTGGCTCATCAATACCTTATGATAAACACCAGGAATGGCTTAACCGCAGAGTGGAACTAACGATTTATAAGAAAAAATAAATAATTGCAATCTATGCTGATTAATTTTTAATCATGCATTTTTTATACAGGCAATCAGGCTGCAAAGCCTGATTGCTTATTTTATCTTATAACTCAGCAGCGTTTTATCCCGCAGCCAACATAAAAAATGTTGTTAGTATAAGATTGTTAGTTAACTTCAAATACGCTTACTTTTTTACGATTGCATTATTATTGTTCTCAAATAAATTAAATTTTATATGACTCAGAAGGCAAAAAAAGTAAAGAAGACCGAAAAAAGTCAGTGGATTTTCCTTAATTTTTCCGGCACATTAGTAATTTGTTTAACGGCATTGTGCTTATTGTCATCGTTTAATAAAAATGATGCTACTACCCTGGTAAAAGCCAAAATATTTCCTGTTGCTGAAGCAACATTTTTAAACGTACCCGAAGAGCCTGTTGTTTATACAATAAAATTTGGTTTTGAAAGTGCTGATATTACACCTGAAGCTGCTGTGATTTTAAAGGAGCTAATTAAAATGCTGAAAGCAGATAAAACACTTAAGGTAAATATTGAAGGCCATGCGGATAAATTCTATGATGAAAATTACAACCTGAAGATCTCGGCCAAACGTGCCAATAATGCCCGCAAATATCTCCTGAGCCACAATATTGCAAAAAACAGAATTACAACAGCTTCTTTCGGTTCATCAAAGCCAGATCCCAAAAATATACACATGCCCTGGCTGGATAGAAGAGTGGTGATTACTGTTTATAAAAAATGATAACTGCAATTCTTAGTGATGTTCTTATTTAAAAATTCTTCTCCACAAAAAAAAGAAGTCATCGGGATTTTAATTCTTTCTCAGCGGGGTTTTCGCACTAAGGCCTTTTTTATTTTAATAAAGTTTATGGCGAAACCCCGATGCGGTTGATATCTGAAAATATTACACTCACTGATTTTGTCTTAAATATTTTTAAAATTATAAGAAGCGTCAGATTTTAATTTTTAAACGTATTCAACATCGGGGGTTCACTTAAAAATTTTTTAAGTTGTTGAGCATGTTGTGAAAAGACCGATGGGCAAAAATACCGAAGGTTTTGGCTTCTAAAAAAATGCAATGCCTGTTAAACAGATCCCGTTCGGGTCGTTTTAATTCTGGCATAAATGTTGTTTTTTCGGATTAAATCAAAAAAAAATTAAAATGAAAAAGATAATTTTTATGATCACAACAGTGGTTGTGATAGGCGGATTTACAGCATGCAGCAACTCAGAAAAAGAAGCAGCTAAACATGATGCAGATAATTTTACGCTGTATGTAGATTCTGTTGAAAATGCAACCCCTGTTTATACAGCGGCCAACTGGACGGTAATTGACAATGGTTACCAGGAAAGGGTAATGAAAGCAGAAAAAGCAATGGACAAAATTGAAGCTGATGACAAAGCACGTGCCGAAGCAAGTAAAGCAAAATATGCAGCTTTAAAAGCAGATTATGAAGCTAAGATAAAAGCAGCAGAAGTAAGCCAGGACAAGGCTTCAGGCGACTACCGGTTAATTTTGCGCAACCGGTTATTTGGTGAAGGAAAAATAGGAGCCGATATGAAATTTAATTATGTTACTGCAAACAATATATTAAGTGTGTATGAGAATTTTGTGAATACAGTAGAAAAAAATAAGGATGAGTTCACCAGGGAAGACTGGGATGAAATTAAAGTTTTGTATGAAGCATTAGACAGCAGGAAAAATGAAGTTGAAAAAGATTTAGCAACCCGTGATAATTTAAAAATTGCAGGACTAAAAATTAAGTTTGCTGCCATAAAAGCAACACATAGAATTGTTTCAAAAATCGAAGAAAACGAAAAGGCAAAGAATTAATGCTGCAGGCGTGGCTGTCATTCCCAACTGGGGTAGTATAACCCCAATGTAAAAGAGTTGTAAAAGTTACTTATAGGAGAACCCAGGCTTTACCGCCTGGGTTCTCTTTTTGCGGGGGCAAAAAATCGTGCAAGATCTTTTGTGAGATCGTTAAAGGCATTTAGCTGACCTGGCTTACATAGTTTTTTAAGTTGAGAAAAATGATCATAATGTATCCCCTCAATTTGTTTTTGTAAAATATTCAATCGGGCCAACAGGGAGTCCTTGCCGGTAAAACGCTCATTATTGAGGGTTTGGTACAGTTCGTTCTTTACCATCCTGATGCTGTCATCGGTTGTTCTTATGGAAGATTGGTGATCGTCTATCAGCTTTTCATATTGCTCAACCTGTTCTTTATCAAAATGCAAACGCTCAATGATCATATTTTTCGGTCCTTCCTGTGCCTTGGGGTGCCTGCCTTCAGGAGGATGCGGTGGTTTTTTCATAAACAAAAAAGCAACAATACCCATATTGATAACTAATAAACCAATAACCCCAATGCTTAATAATTTTAATTTACTCATGGTATAATGCATTGGTAGGTGAGAGTTGCATGGTTGTAAAGATTTCTTTTATGCCGGTGTTTTTTTCTTCGCTGCCGGATGTTTTTAAAAGGATAGACACATTGAGCGCCAATATTACAATGGCTGTTACAGCAAAAGCCCATTTCCATTTTACAGGCGCTTCGGTATTGGCCAATGTA
>JANNYY010000277.1:0-4348 GCA_031410355.1 Chitinophagaceae bacterium
TAGAAGATACTGAGCTGATGCTGGAAACGGCTGGTAGGCAATAATAGTGAGCCATCTCGCCGCCGTATCTGCCAGCAATTGTGTTTTTGATTTCGATTTTTGGGCATCATCCACCAACTTAATAACCTGCGATAAATAAGAATCTTTTGCAGCATGAGAAACGGTAACTTTTATGGAGCCATTACCATTTATGGCACCCGCAATTACCTTATCACCTTTCTGTTTTTGAACCGGTTTGCTTTCGCCGGTAAGCATACTTTCATTCAGATAGCTTTCGCCTTCCAGTATGATGCCGTCTGCAGCCACTTTTTCGCCCGGCTTTACTAAAATAATATCGTTCTCCTTTAATGTATGGGTCTTTACATCATGCACCATATCCGGCATTACCATGTGGGCATCTGCCGGCATCAATTGCACCAATAACTCCAGTTCTTTTGATGCACCCGCAACAGATCTCATTTCTATCCAATGACCCAAAAGCATAATAAGGATCAGTGTCGCCAGTTCCCAAAAAAAATCCATGCCCTGCAAACCAAATACTATCGCAACACTATATATGTATGCAACTGTTATGGCAAAGCCAATTAAAAACATCATACCGGGATTCTTTCCTTTCACCTCATCAACCAAACCTTTTAAAAAGGGCCAGCCACCATAAAAGAAAACAACTGAAGACAATGCAAGCAATACATATTTTGAGCCAGTGAAACTGATATGCAAATTCAACCAGTGCTGAATCATTTCTGACAACAACATAATGGGTATGGTAAGCACCAGCACTACATAAAACCTTTTTTTAAAATCAGCTATCATACTGTTATGATTATGCCCTTCGTGGCCCATTGGCGGGTTTGCGCCATGCTGATGGGTATTTCCTTCTTTCACATCAGCTTTTACCAATACCAAAGTCATTCCGCAAATGGGACATGCACCTGGTTTATCTTCCATTATCTGCGGGTGCATGGGGCAGGTGTATTTTTGTTGCCCGTGTTGATGTTCCATATTAATAATTTTATTTGCAACAACCTTTTTTGCGAATAAAGATTGCTTTAAAAATGCTGATCAATATTTGTTTGATTTTACGCATAGCATTTAATTTTCTACCGAAAGGCTGTCTGCTGTTTTATTTGCCCAAACCATTAATAATTTTTTTTCTGCCTGCGATAGCTTTGCATTTTTGTGCATCAATTTATAAGCAGCTATTGGCATTTCATCATCTTTAACCTGGTTGGCAATGCCCTTTAATTTACTTACCTGCCTGCGGCTTGTATAGCTGCCAAAGTCACTGAAATTCAAATCTGCTTTTCCATTCTTTATATGCCTTGCCAATATCCATCCCACCGGCTGAATATTAGTATACCATGGATAAACAGTATTGTTGCTGTGGCAATCGTAACAGGCTTTTTGTAAAACAGATTGCACTGTATCCGGTACCTTATACAGCTTTGTAAAATCAGTTGACAATAACTGTGTGCTTTTGTTACGGGCAGGCCGTATAAACTGCATAGCGATAAATATGGCCAGCAGTACCAATAGTATTTTTTTAATGCGGCTCATGGCTATTTAATTGTTTCTTTTAACGAACCACAGGTAAGCATTTTACTACCCTGGTAAGGATTTTTAATTTCCTTTACCTCGCTGAACCATGTTGCGCCTTTACCTTCATTAGCCATTGGACAAAAATCTTTGTAGAGGGTTTGGCCGCCATTGCCAAAGGTTTTTATAAGATCGGCCATGTCTTTATTCAGCATTACAAAATGCTCCCGCTGGTGTGCAATGTTTCCGCCGTTTGCTCCAATATGCTCAGCATGTTCCATTGCATCTCCTGCAATATCCCCAAAGGTTTCCTTTTGCCCCGCGGTTAAACCTGTCTTGTCAAAGTTTTTAAACGCAGTTTGCAAGGCACTGCCTGCCGTAGCTGCCTCACTGCTTTTGTCTTTGGTAAAAGCATTTTTTAATTGCAGGTAAGTGGCTACAATTTCTTTAATAGTACTTGTACCCTGCGTTTCTGGAGCGGTTGGGCTTTCAGCCTGTGGCTTTGCCTGTACCGTGTCTTTATTTACATCTTTATTTTCTGATGCCGTGTTGTTACTATTATTACATGCAGCTAAAGTTGCAGCGGCCATTACTAAGCCAAAAAATATATTTTTCATGTTTAATTTGTTTGATGTTTACAATTTGATTTACAATAATTACAGCGTTTCTTTTACGCTGCCGCAGGTAAGCATAGCGCTGCCGTAGTAAGGATTTTTTATTGTTTTACTATTACTTAACCACGATGCCTTTTTCATAGGGCAATATTGCAGGTAAACCGGTTCGGTTGTAAGTTTTACTGTTTTAGCTAATGCAAACAGGTTGATTGATAAAGCTGCAAATTTTTCCCTTTGTAGTTTAAGGTCTTTGGTTTGAGAAATAACAACAGCATCGCTTAATAAAGCGGTACGGCTTTCTTCTTTAATAACTTCCTTATCTGCGCTGTTTATTGCTTTTACAAATTCTGCAGCGCTTACCGATGCGGTATTTGCATTGCTGCTTACCAACGCATCTTTTAAGTTATAGTAGGCGCTAAGTAATAAAGCAGGTTTTGCTTTTGTACTATCCTCCCGTACAGCCGGGCCAGGTTGCGCAAAAGTTTGTTGCGCAAATGCAGTTACAATTAATGCAATTAATAAAAATATCTTTTTACTTCTACTTATTTTTATAGTGTTTTTGAGTTCCTGAATCTTCGATTTCATTTTTGATTTGATTAATGTATAAATAAAATAATTACAGGCATGGCAATGCCCTGCATAAAATTGTATACATCAAATCATATCTGAAAACTCCGGATGGCTATGCGTATGTCGGGGATGGGAGGATGATGCCCACGAACAAAATATTTGTTAGAAGTATTGACTTGTGAAGGATAAGCATTATTAATATTAAAGTAAACAGCAACAAAGGCAGCAAAAAAAACAGGGTTTACTATTTTAGCAGCTTGCGGTAATGCTTTATCTGCCTGTGATAATTTGATTACTTTATCATGGCAGCAGTCATCTTTTTTATCATTACCAGTATGCTTGTGGTCTGCTTCTTCATGATGATGTTTTTTGCCATCTGCATGAACGTGAACAGCAGTTTCTGTTTCCTCCTCTTCATGATGATGTATATTGAATCTCATATCCATACCCACTGCACAGGCAAATCCAACAATCATATTCAACCCGAATATGAAAACCAGGAAAGCTGCTTTTAATTGTATAGATATGTTTCTTTCCATTTTAACCTATCGTAAAATTAAAACTATTTTCATAAAATTAGTTATTGCTGATGTTAAAGGTAGCGCCCAAAATACCTTAAAAGTTATATAATCCCGGAAAGGATTTATACAATTATGGATTTTGCAGATCCTTTGAGTATGAATAAACTCAGGCATGTGCCATTTCTCCACAAGCTTCTTCGCATTTCCGGCAAGCCGCTGCACATGCTTTACAATGTTCCATGTGTGCATGTTTTTCGCACTCTTCGGCGCATGCATTACAAATGTCGGCACATTCTGCCAGCAGGTGAGTTGCATGAGCTGAACCCCTGGCAAAAAAACCGGCAATTAAACTGCATATTGCTGCACAATCAATATCCAGCTTAATACAGTTAGCAAGCATTTTTACATCTGGTTCATCTAAACAGGCGGTAATACAGTGGTTACATACAGCAGCACAGTTATTCAGTGTATCTATCAACGGTTGATTTTGTTTGTGGCTCATAATAATATTTTAATGATTAAAAAATAATTTGGTATTTAATGAATACCAACAATTATGCCCCGATCTTAATAGCGGTAAATCATAAAAATCATTATCCAACGGGGTTAAAATTACCCTGTTAATTGATTGCAGTATTATCATAACACCGTTAATAACATGATCGCACTCATACCCATCATCAATGCGTCTTCAATAATAGTTACCGTGCTCATGGGCAAATTAAACACAGCGCCCAGGCAGGCACATTTTATTTTGCGCTTATTTAATACAGATTGTAATACCCCAATAATACTTACCGTCATTACTGCCAGGGTAATACTATTGGTGAGCAGTGGATTAAAGCCTGTAAGAAAAGCAAGCCCCAGCGCCAATTCAGTAAAAGCATACACATATCCCCAACCAGTCCATTTTTTTGCTACAATATCATACATGGCATAACTTTCGGCAAAGCCTCTCAGGTTAAGTAATTTAAAAAATGAGAACACGATGAAAAATCCTGCCATAAAATGATTCATCCAGCGCATCCAGGCAAATTCACCTGATACCCATTCCACCGCCAATGTAATACCTATTATATATCCAAATATCAGCAGGATAGGTTTATA
>JANNYY010000278.1:0-9140 GCA_031410355.1 Chitinophagaceae bacterium
TCCATAAGCTTTACGCACAGGATCCAGTATGATGCCGGATTTTCCCTTGTACAGGGAATCCCTTACCTCATCCAGGTTTTTTCCTATGCAGGAATAAATGCCCATACCAGTTATAACAACTCTGTTCATATTTTTTAATACACGAATTATGCGAATTACACCAATTACACCAATTTCTGTAGGAACACACCTCCAGGCGTGTTCCTACGAATACAATCCTCCATTTACAGAAATAACTTCTGCAGTAATATATGCCGCTTCTTTTGAAGCTAAAAATGCAACCGTGTGTGCAACTTCTTCAGGTAAACCAAAACGCTTTAAGGGAATCAGGTTTTTTAATTCAGCTTCATTCAGGTCGCCGGTCATATCTGTTTTGATAAAACCTGGGGCTACCGCATTTACCGTAATTCCTTTGCGGCCTATTTCCTGTGCCAATGCTTTTGTTGCTCCAATAACACCGGCTTTTGCTGCTGAATAATTGGTTTGGCCGGGCAATCCCTTTAACCCCGAAAGCGAAACAATATTGATGATCCTTCCGTATTTTTTCATCAACATGCTGTTAACCACCAAACGGGTTACATAAAAGAAACCATCCAGGTTTGTTTTAATCACACTATCCCATTGTTCATCTTTCATCCACATCATCAATCCATCTTCTCTAATGCCGGCATTGTTAACCAGCACTTCAATAACCTTATCCTCATTGGCTTCCATCCATCCGCCCAGCTTGCTTTTTATGGCTTCTTTATCCGATACATCAAATTGAATGATCTCGCCATCAACGCCTTTTTCCTTAACTAAAGCAAGGGTGTTATTGGCTTCTTCCTCATTCGATTTATAATTGATCAATACATTATATCCCATCTCAGCCAGTTTAATACAAACGGCTCTTCCAATTCCCCTTGACCCTCCTGTAACTAATGCAAACTTCATCGTGTTTATATTTTCTTTTGATTTAGAATTTATTTAGAATTATGTAATACTATATAACTCTTAAACCATTTTACTGTCAGCCTGAGCTTGTCGAAGGCGGTATTATCATTTTACAATTTTGTTATTGAAGCCAACCCGCCTTCGACAAGCTCAGGCTGACAATTTTTTATACAAAGAGAATATCAGGAAGTAACCTGTTCAGGAATTTTGCCCAGTTTAAAAGACACAACCGGGTCAGATCTTTCAAAATATTTTTTTATCCTGTCCAGGTCCTTATACTTTGGTTCATCTTCTATAAACTTAGGAAACACTTTCCTTATCTGCGTATAAATATGATGAGTTTCGGTTGATAACCTGTCGGTACATTTTAAATAATCAATGGCCTGTAATACCGTCATCATCTGTATGGCCAGCACTTCAAAAGAATTATCTATAACCCGTTTGGTCATCAATGCTGCATTGCAACCCATGCTCACAATATCCTGATTATCGTTGTTGTTGGGTATGCTGTGTACATACATGGGGAACGACATCGTTTGATTTTCGGCCACTGTTGATGTAGCTGTAAACTGCATGCCCTGCATACCAAAATTAAAACCGAGAACGCCCAGGTTTACAAAGGGCGGAAATTTTTGATTCAGCTTTTCGTTCAGTAAATAATTCAATTGCCTTTCGCTAAGCATAGATAATTTGGTGATGGCAATCTTTAATTTATCCATCTCCAGCGAAACATAATCACCGTGGAAATTGCCGCCATGAAAAATATTTTGGTTCTCATGATCTATCACCGGGTTATCATTAACCGAGTTCAGTTCATCCACCACTACTTTTTCGGCATTACAGATGGTATCGTAAATAGGGCCCAGCACCTGTGTAACGCAGCGCAAAGAATAATACTCCTGTACTTTATCCTGGAACACTTCCTGGTCAAGCTTTTCGGGGTTGTACAAATGCTCGGAGCGGCTACGGATCATTTTACTGTCCTTTAAAATATCCCTGAGCTGTGCGGCAATTTTATTTTGTCCTGTATGATGTTTAACTATGTTCAGTTCGTAAGAATAATGGTCGTCAAAGGCTTCCACAATTTCATTGATCATGGCGGATAACATAACCGACCATTCCAGCAGTTTTTGTGCCTGTATAATATTTACCATACCAATACCCGTCATAGCCGAAGTGCCATTTAAAATGGCAAGGCCCTCTCTTATATGAATAGTAAGCGGTTTAATTTTCAATTTTGAGAATACGTCGGCTGTTGATTGTACTTCCCCTTCATAAATAACTTCGCCTTCGCCAATTAAAACCAGGGCCAGATGAGCAAGCTGTACCAGGTCGCCGCTGGCACCAACGCCGCCATGTTCGTAAATACAGGGCGAAACATTTTTATTGATCAGGTCTTTAAGCAATTCCACAATTTCAGGATGAACACCGGAGTAAGCCTGCATTAAACTGTTGAGGCGGGCAATCATTACCGCCTTAACCAGTATGGGGCTCATTAAATTACCACCGCCCGAACTATGGCTCCTGATTAAATTATATTGAAGTTGTAACAGGTTTTTTTCATTAACCTTATACTGTGCCATTGGCCCAAAGCCGGTATTAATACCGTAGATCAGTTTATTTGAGGAGAATTTCTGTAAAAAATTAAAATTTACATCCACCTTTTCAAGGGTAAGGTTGTCTAAAGAAACCTGCTGATCCTTGTATAATATATCTGAAAAATTATCTAAGGAAAGAGCCCTGTCACCTACATGTACCATGATCCTAATTTTTTACTGTCCGCCCGCAGGATCCTGTGGACAGGACACAGTGTGCAATTATTAAATTTCAAAACGAAAGGGGTAAAAATAGAATAAAGAATTCAAATTTTGATTTTTTGCCTGCTATATATGAAGTTATTGAAAGATGAGATTCAATAAATGTGGCTGGTGGTTATTATTTTAGAAGTGATTTTTTATAATTTTTATTTCTTATTCAACTTAAATAATGCTTAATATGAAAAAAATAGCAAGTGTATTTGCGCTTTTTGCTTTTACATTTTGCTTTTTACAGCCCAATGCCCAAAAGGTAAAAATACTAGTGGCTTACGCATTTCTGAAACTTATGCTAACAGCGGTAAATAATTGGGTAAAACGCTAAGTAATTTTTCTAAAGCTATTTTTACAAAGGCCGTCTCAAAAGCAATAAAACGGATATTAGTGGGTAAGCCCGAAAGTTTTGATTTCAACTTACGGCTTCTTATCGCCTTCCAGCCTTCCCGGCAAAATTTTTCTTTTAAAAAAGCCTATTATTTTTTAAACCACATAATCAGTAAAGAATTCTTATTAAAGTAATAAAAATTACCTGCCTGTCCTTATCCTTTGTTAAATAAATTACAAACAGCAAAGTATTTTGATGAATACCTTGTTATAATATATTTTCGCAAATCTTTTATTCACACAAGCAGTTGCAAACGCTGCATAACACTCAATTTATGAAGTATTTAATCCTTATTGTAACCAGCTTTTTAGCTACCGTTTCTTTTGCACAAAGTAAAAAATTTACTTTTAAATTGGGTACCGAATATGAGTTGCCCCGTAAATCGGAAGACCTTTCTTTTTTTGGAAACGATAAAGACGGTATTATAAACATGGGGTTAAAAAAAGAGGAACTGACCATTTTAAGATTTGATCCCAAAACATTAGCTCAGACCACCGAAAAAGTTATTGAATTGCCCGAGCGTACAAAAAATTTTAACAGCGAAACCGTTGTTGATTTTGACGGAAATTATTACTGGCTGCACAGCGACTGGGATAAATCTGCCGAAACCGAATTTTTATACTACGATAAAATTGATGTTGTTTCAGGAAAAATTACCGAATCAAATAAAAAATTATTTGATGCCGGCAGAATCAGTGGCAGTAGTGCCGTTATGACTGGTTTTTACCGGTATAAAATGGGCGGCAAGTACGATTTTAATTACGATGCAGACCATACAAAATTATTGGTAAGTTACCGGCTTGCGCCCGAGGAAAAGAATGATAAAAAGAGTTATGACAAAATAGGTTTTTATGTTTTTGATCAGCAAATGAATAAGCTTTGGAGTAATGAATTTACGATGCCTTACACGGAACAGATCATGGATAATATTGATTTTTCGCTTGACTCAAAAGGCAACGCTTATATGCTTGCTAAAGTGTACGAATCAGAAAAAAGAAAAGAAGTGGATAAAGAAACAGGAGCAGCGGGTTACCATTACGAGGTTTTAAAATTTGCAAAAGGCAATAATAAGATCATCAACACAACTATTAATATTGGTGATTATTTTATTAAGGAAGCATCGCTGATTGAGAATACAGAGCATGATATGGTAATTGCCTGTACTTATACCAAAAAAGCAAAAAGCGGCGGAACTGATGGTGTTTTCCTGGCCCTCATGGACCAGGCCGGCAAGATCAATAAATATAAAAACGGTTATTATGAATTCCCTTTGGCCGAACTTGAAAAATTTGAATCGGCCCGCAGTAAAAGAAAAATGGAAAGAAAAAAAGATTATGAAGCGCCTAACCTGGTTGTAAGAAATATTGTAGTGGAAGCCGATGGCAGTTTATTTATAGCGTTAGAAGAATATTATGTTGTTACCACCACTACTTACGACTCCAGGGGAAATTCCCATACCACCACCACTTATTATTATGAAGATATGTTAGGTGCAAAAATAAGTAAGGCCGGCAATTTTGAATGGTTAAGAAAAGTACCCAAAAAACAAGTTGGAGGCAGGGGCCGCGGCACCATGAGTTTTAAATTAGTTAGTGATGAAACCGGTTATTACTTCCTGTTTTTAGATAATAAAAAAAATATGGAGTTTGCTGAAGATGAAGTTCCTAAAAACCATGTTGATGGTTTTGGCGGACAGGTTGTGGTTGCTAAAATTGACAACGCTGGTGTAATTTCAAAAGAACTGGTTTTTGATACCAGAGAAGAAGAAGTGATGTTATTTCCTTCTCAATTCAGCAGGATAAACAGGAACCAATACATTGGAAGGGCAAAGATGAAGAGAGGCGGGTATCAACCATTGCTGATCACCGTAAATTAGGTTATTGATAAATATCAACACAAAGAAAGGATTCGCTAAACAGAATCCTTTCTTTTTATTAATCACTTTTCAAAACTAACTGCCAGCCTCTCTTCTATTTTATTAATCCAGTTGAGGTAAATAATTTCAAATTCGTCATCATCAATATCTGTCGGGCTTAACGGAAACAAATTTAATTCACGTGCCGTAAGTGTAAACCACAAACGGCTGCAGCAGTCAGTATCTGCCGTCATGGTGTTTGCCTGGATACGCGACCTTGCGGCCAATGCAGCGCCGTAAGCCAGTTGAGGCCCGTTTGTTGCGGCATATTGCAATAAAGTTTTTAAATCTTCATCGCTGCAGCCGCCAACATAGGCCACTGCAATGCCAATGCCCCGCCAAAGATCTGGCTGCCTGTTGGCTGCAAATGTTTCAATAACGCTGCGTATTTTATTAATATCAGTTTTTGCCGTGTACCAGATACTGCGCCCAATACCCTGATCATATATTGGCATTGCTGCGGCGGGTAAATAAACAGGTAGTTGCTGGCTTAAAACCGTTTGCCTTCTCCTGAAACTCCCGTCATAATAACCACAACCATCAGCGATCCTGAAATACAGTTTAGTATCAAGGTCCTTAACAGTTTCTAAAAAAGAAAGATTTAATTTAGCAATTGCCCAGCCCAGACCTACATACACCTGTGCTGTATGTGCCCGTGCAGCACCGTTAGCAAAAGCCAGCCATTTATCCGGGAATCCACCGTCTTCAAAGTTTTTTATAGCAATGGCCATCGAAGCGCTTTCATAAGCAATGGAACGAAATTCTGGTTCTGTTTTTTCCAGGTATTCAATCAATGCAGGCCTGTTATCATGCGTAGCATAAAATAATTGTGTATCTAAAAAAATAGATTGTATGCTTTCGGTGTTTTGTAAAGCTATGTTCATATCATTTTGATTGAACAGGGTTGGCGGTAATAAACTTTGGCAAAGTTTTGAACTTTGCCAAAGCTGTTTACTTGATCGTTCATACCGCAGTTTCCAATGCTGCTTTGGGATAAAACCACATAATGTCCACATCCTTTGATATTGCTTCGCCGGGCTCAATGGCTTCGGCCGATTCAGTGTCCAGCATCATGGCTCCTTCTTTTTTACCAAGGTTGATAGTATAAGGATTCACTTTTATATCGGGTGAAGTACCATTAACTTCTTCACTTACCAGCCTGAAAATGGCAACCGCTAACTCTTCAAGCGTGTTCATGTTCTTTGTTATCTGTTCACTCAATGCTGCGGGCTCCTGCTGCACTTCTATTTCTTCCTGGAATTTTCTTAAAACCGCCAGGTCAAAAGGATCAATATACCTGTTGGAAAAAATTTTGTTTTCAAACGGGAGCCATTCCAGGAACAGGTCTTGCATTACCTTATGCAATTGCCCGAACTTGCGGCCTAAACTATTTTTTGCAGCAAAAAGATCTTTCAATATCCTGAGATTTGTAAAAGCCTTATTGGCAAATAAATGTGCCGGTATGGCCCAGTAGGTTGCCCAGTCCCAGAAAATTTTTATCACCATGATCTGGGTATTTCCCATCAGCAGGTATTTGTTTTGATAGACCGGTATCCAGCTATCTACCAATGCCAAATGGCATTGTTCGTAAATACTTACACGGCCTTCAATATCTTCGCCATCCAGGTCACGCAAAATAAGATCGCTGAGCCAGGAATTGTTCATGGCAATAAAATCGGTACCGGGCGAATACAACGGATCTAAAAATGGGCCCGATTCGCCGGTTGTTGCCCAGCGGTCGGTTGAATAAACTCTTTCTGTATGATGAGCATAATGTTTCAATATCTTAAAATCCAGTAAACCTTCTCCCTGCCCCAATGGTTCCAGCATTTTATAAGCCAGTGGCTCATTCTTTTTCATCCATTCAACCGCTTTTTCGTAAGTGTTATATGTTTCAAACGGATGCACAGCGGGGTCTGCAACAATGCCGATGCTTGTGTTTTTAGAACCCAGCGGAATTACCCATAACCAATAGCCGCTGTCCATAAAATGAACGGTACTTAAATAACGCAGTCCGGGTTCAAGAAAGGATTGCCATTGCTTATTATCCGTCCATTCATCAATATCAATTACGCCTTTAAGCCTCCACCACACCGCATTGGCGTGATGCTCCATAGGCTTCTGAAACTGCAATTTGCGTTTCATGATACTGGCCCTGCCCGAGGCATCGGCCACCCAGCGGCATTTTACTTTTATTTCTTCCCCTCCTTTAATATAAGAAACTTCGTGGCCGTTTTCTTTTGATATTTCTACGCCTGATACCTTTGCGCCAAGTGCCAGTTCTGTTCCTTTTTCTTTTGTCAGCCTCATTAAATAATTTTCCAGCGTCCCCCTGTCGAGCTGGTGGCTTGGTACCGGTAACCTTAATCGGGGGCCTAATTCAACACGGCTGGCAATATCATCTTTGCTATCATTTTTAAAGAAAAAGCGCAGGCCATGTTTGGGTAGTTCGTGTTCTTCTAAATAACCTTTCAGATCCAATACTTCTCTTAAATAGTGTGTGCCGAGTTCTACGGTTGATTCTCCTACTTTATGGGCCGCCGTGGCGGCCTCTGTTTCTCTTCTTTCCAACACAAGTATTGAAATATCCGGTTTTGCATTTTTAAGTTGTAGGGAGAGCGTTAGTCCTGCCAGTCCTCCACCAAGTACCACTACGTCATACTGATCGTTCATAAGCTGTGTTTTAAGGAATATAAAAGTAAGGGAAAAGGATGTAATTAATATTTTAAGATTGGATTGAAAACTCAAAGGAGAGTCTCCCTTGACCATTTTGCTGACGTCAAGAAAATGGTCTAAAACATTTGCTTTGGAAATTTCGCAAGCTGTATTGCTTTGTCAATCACTTTCAATTCCTTCTGTCAATAAACCTGATAATTTTTCTTCCCGCTTCAGGCATTTGTATCTTTTTAATTTCTTCTTCAGTTATGTATTTTATATGTGGACTCACCCTTAACCTGGCCTGCAGGTTTGCCCTTATTTTTCTATTGCATTCTTCAGTAAAATTTACCGGTAAAATATAAAGCTGTACTTCATCTGTTCCCAATTCATTAGATGATACTTCTGCAACATAATCAATCACATCTTCCATTTCGTTGAGCATATCAAAAAGTGCAGGCGGGTATAAGGTTGTGCCTTTAAATTTGATCATCTGTTTTTTGCGGCCAACAACCGGCGATAACCTTAAGCTGTTGCGGCCACAGGCGCAGGGTGTATCATCATACACACATATATCCCCGGTTTTGTAACGCAACAGGGGCATGCCTTCCACGCCCAAAGTAGTTATGGTTACTTCGCCGGGCTCGCCGGATGCTACTGCTTTATTCATTTCATCCAGTAATTCCACAATCAGCAGATCGGGTTGCAGGTGGCCACCTTTACATTCTGTGCATTCTGTAAATGCTGTTTGCATTTCGGTAGATGCATAAGTAGAAAATAATTTTATGTTCCAGGCCTCAGTAATTTTTTTACCAAGCGGGTTCAGGGTAAAATCTGTGTTCCTTATATTCTCCCCAACACAAATGGCTTTTTTAACAGAAGTGCTGTTGATATCAATATGATGTTCATTTGCATAATTGATCAGCTTAAGAATAAAAGATGGCACAGCAACAATGGCTGTGGGCTTCAACCTTAAAATAGTTTCCCATTGTAAGGATGGCACACCCGGGCCCAGCCTGATGACACCGGCGCCCAATTTTTGAATACCTGAATAATAAGCCATGCCCGCCATAAACTGGCGGTCTAAGGTTAGCATGAGCTGGTAAATATCATTAACCGAACCTTCGGTGCTTACAAAGGATGCATATTCATTACAGGCGAGGCGCTCAAGATCGTTTTCGGTAAGCATAACAGTAACCGGGTTTCCCAATGTGCCGGAAGTAGAACTGTATTCAATGATCTTATTGCGGGGCACACACAAAAAATCATCATTGCGTTGCTGCAGGTCTTCTTTAATGGTTACCGGGATCACACTCAGGTCTTCCATGGTTTTTATGCCTGAAGGATTAAACCTTGCCTTGGTAAAAAATTCTTTATAAAAAGGAGAATGTTCGTTAAGGTATGTAATCGTTTCCTGCAGTTTTGTTTCCTGCATGGC
>JANNYY010000279.1:0-3590 GCA_031410355.1 Chitinophagaceae bacterium
CGGGCTTCAGGCAGCCTATGATTATTATGGTAAAACGATACATGCCGGTTTTTCCTATACAAGGTATTTAAGTGACCAGGATAAATACAACAGCAAATCGCTGTATCAAAACGATTTTTACGGGTATATAAAAAGGGCAAAAGGTGCTATCCAGCCGGGCATTACCCTGGGATATGTAACCGGCAAATACAAAGAAACCAACTTTGTTAGTTTTAGAAGACCAATTCGTAATCCCAATCCTCCGCCAGTACTGATAGACACAATAATCAAAGGAAAAGATTCAACAGATAATAAGACGAGCTATTTTTCTGTAGCTGCTAATGTGGGACACGATTTTGCTTTTTATAAAGTCTTTTCAAAGAATGATGAACTTGATTTTGTGCCAACTCTAATTGTGAATTTTGGAAGTGATAAATTAACCCAAACCCATTTGAATAAAGTGTTTGACAGGCCGGCACTGAATGCCAGGAAAAAATCAGATTTTTCAAATAAGTTCCAGGTGCAATCTGTTGCAGCGTCAGCTAACCTTACTTATATGATTAGCAAGTTTTTTATTGACACCAATTTTTATGCAGACTATTACCTGCCGGAAACAACCGAACAAAGGTTTAGTTTTATTTTTTCTATTGCAGCAGGTATATCTTTTTAATGTGATCTTTCTCTTAACAAAAGTTTGTAAAAATAATTTTGCCGTTGGCATATTACTTGGTGCATAATTGCGAACCTAAAAACTTTTATTTTTATGAAAACAAAACTCCTGATCCTGGCAATTTTCAGCATTCTTGGTAATGCAGCATTTTCTCAAAAATTCAACATTGGCTTTAAAGGCGGTGCCAACATCAACAAACTCACCGGCAAATCATTCAGCGACCAATTTTCTTATGGTTATCACCTGGGTGGATTTGTTTCAGTAGGGTTGGGCAATAAATTTGCCATACAACCCGAGGTTTTATTTAACCAGGTAAATGCAGATACATCAAGTAACTTCAGCACGGTATATAAATTTAATAAGGTAGATAAGGTGCAGCTTAAATATTTAAGCATTCCTGTTCTCTTAAATTTCAAGCCCGTAAAATTTCTTACATTGCAGGCGGGCCCTCAGTTTGGTGTACTGATGAACAAAAGTAATACCTTGGTTGAAAACGGCCGTAGTGCATTTAAAGGCGGCGACTTCAGCATGCTGGGTGGCGTGCAGGTAAACATTTCGCATTTGAAAATTTATGGGCGTTATGCAGTGGGCCTTAATAATTTAAATGATATTGATGATAAAGAAAAATGGAAGAGCCAGACCATTCAGTTGGGTGTAGGGTTTACGTTATAATCAACTTTGCCAATCCGATAGCTATCGGATTGGCAAAGTTATTTTCAATACAACTCCTGGAGGGTAAAAACTTTCAGGAGTTCAAAAAAAATTCAGGAACGTATGATGGTGAGAGAGCCATCGGCGTTTAATTTCACAATAGCAGAAGGTATGGCTGCTGTTAGATCAGACTGGCGGTGTTGTACTACATAGTCAACACCGTTTTTTATTGCTATATCAATATCTTCAAAAATAGCCGGTGCAGGGTATCCGGAAATATTTGCCGATGTAGAAACCAGCGGTTTTCCCAAACGTTTTATCAGTTGCCTGCAAAAAGGGTCACTGGTTATGCGTATGGCAACTGAACCATCTTCCTGTATCATGTTTGCTGCCAGGCCTGTACCGCCTTCATAAATAAAAGTAGTAGGCTTGTGAATCCCTTTAATGTAATCAAAAATTTTAGGATCGGGCTGTGTTACATATTTACGAATTTCATTTTCTTCGGCCAGCAGCACGATCATACTTTTGCCATCTACCCGTTTTTTTAATTTATAAATTTTTGCAACGGCTGCTGCGTCGGTTGCATCGCAACCAATGCCCCATACTGTATCAGTAGGGTAGAGGATTAATCCGCCTTTGTGTAAAACGCTGAGTGATTCTTCAATATCCAGGTCAAAATTCATGAGCAGTTCTTTTTTGAATTTGCTATCTAAATTATAATAAAGCATTGTAAACAGCCGATGCAATTAAATTTTCATCCAACTGTACCAAACATTGCGGCACGCCATAAACTTTACAGGTATTGCTTACGCAGGGCTCACAGGGCAGCAGTCCCAGCCTGATGATCGTCCTGTTATTTTTATTGTAAGGAGCCGTATTGTTTTCGTTACCGGCGCCAAACAAAACAACCGTATGTACACCCAAAGCATTGGCTATATGCGCCGGGCCGCTGTCGGTTGTTAATACAGCGGTGGAGTTGCCAAATAAATTTACGAGTTCTTTTAAAGTGGTTTTGCCTGCTATATTGGTAATATTATTTTTATCGGGAAGGGCATTAAAAACTTCATCCACAAATGCCGCTTCTTTATTACTGCCCACTAAAATTATTTCATTATTTATTTTATTGCGAACAGCCGTGATAATGCTGATGGCTTTTTCTTTGGGTAACCTGCGTGATACTGCTTCGGAATTAATATTGATGACCAACAGCTTTTTCTTTTCTGTTTCAGCCAATTGTAATTTTACCGGTGGAATAATTATTTCTTTTTTAATAAACTGCTCAAGTAAATTGATGTATTCTTCAACGCGGTGTATGTTTTTTTTCTTTTGATACGCATGTGTTAAAAAAACCGAGCGTAATTCTTTTTTAAAACCAACTCTTTCTTTGGCAGCAATGGTGTGGCCCATGATGGCCGATGAAAATGAATCGGGCAGGCAAAAGAAAATATCATATTTTTTTTGTGCTTTTATCATCTTCCCAAATTTTCGGGCACCGGTAAGCCCTTTGTATTCTTCTTTTGAAAAAATATAGTTTTGATTATATGCAGGAAAATAGTCTAATAAAAAATCAATACCCTTTTTTGCAACCAGGTCAATGGTTGCATGGGGGTAATGCTCTTTTACAGCCTGTACAAAAGGCGTACTCATAACCATATCTCCCAGCCAGTTGGGCAAGCGAATGAGAATATTCATGGGTGTAAAATACATTCAATTTTAAATATGCGGCAGGCGGTGGCTAAATTATATTTTAGTATGCCAGGAAAAACCCGAAGGGTTGCTATTATTATAGTAGAACCATAAACGGAAGGTTAGAACCCCGCAGGGGTGATATTATTTTTTCTATCACCCCTGCGGGGTTTTGTTAATCCGGTAGTATGATTCTATAATCATATCACCCCGTTGGGGTTATTTCATTTGAAAAAAGATCTGTAATTCCCCCAGGCAATAAAATTAAAGTGCTAAGGCAGAAGCACAAATTAATTAAATTTGCAAAAAAACAAACGCATGGAATTAAAAGAACTGATACTGGCATCATGGGCCAACCGGGAGCTGTTAAAGGAAGAAGTTTATGGAGAAGCAGTAAGAGCTGTTGTGGAAGAAGTTGACAAAGGAAGATTAAGAACTGCTTCGCCAGTTGATCCTTCGACTGATGCTGAGGGTGGCTGGGAAGTTAATGAGTGGGTTAAGCAGGCCATACTGATGTACTTTGCCATCCGGCAAATGGAAACATTTACCTTGCCGCCTTTTGAGTTTTATGATAAGATGAAATTAAAATCTGATTATGCATCGC
>JANNYY010000280.1:0-3476 GCA_031410355.1 Chitinophagaceae bacterium
TGAAACCAATGCAGCACAAACGGTAAAAGATATTGAGGCGGAAGGAGGTAAAGCCTTTGCTTACAGTTGTGATGTGAGCGATCAGCAAAAAGTAAAAGAAATTTTTACGGCCATAGGCAACATTAATATTTTAGTTAACTGTGCCGGCATTGCCCATGTGGGTAAGGCGGATACGACTGGCGAAGAAGATTTTACCAAAGTATTTAATGTAAATGTAAAAGGCACATACAATTGCCTGCACGAAGTGTTGCCCATTTTTAAAAATATTGGTGGAGGTGTTATTTTAAATATGGCTTCTATTGCTGCATGGGTTGGCCTGCCCGACAGGTTTGCTTACAGCATGAGCAAGGGTGCTGTATTTGCCATGACGCTGAGTGTGGCTAAGGATTACCTGCAGGATAATATCCGCTGCAATTCTATTTCACCGGCGAGGATACACACGCCATTTGTAGATGGATTTATTGCAAAAAATTATCCGGGCAAAGAAGAAGAGATGTTTGAAAAATTATCAAAAAGCCAGCCCATTGGCAGGATGGGAACTGTGGAAGAAGTGGCTGCACTGGCATTATACCTGTGCAGCGATGAAGCAGGGTCTGTTACGGGGAATGATTATCCTATTGATGGGGGATTTATTAAGTTGCAACCCCCTCCGCCTCCTGAAGGGGGAACCAAGTAGTAGAATTTTGCAAAGATGCCAGCGAAGATGGATGCTGTGTTTCAGCTCCGCAGGAGCGATAGATTGGTAGAAAACTAGAAAAGGAATCCATAAGTTCCGTAGGGACGGAAGGGTTGGTGCATAACATAATTAATGCTGAATAATGATTTGTGGTAAAATAGTGCCCCGCCTATTGCGGGGTAAACTGTGCCAATGAAGTTTAATTATATCATGAAGCCGGGTACAAAAAAAATCTTAGAAATAAAAAATAAAAATATGAAATTAATCAGATTTGGTGAACCTGGTAAAGAAAAGCCCGGCGTTCATATTGACGGCGTTAATTATAATGTAAGCGGTTTTATAAGGGATTACGATGAAGCCTTTTTTGCCAATGGAGGCCTGCCTCATTTGGGCTGGATGCTGGAGCAATATAAAGGCATGTTGCCCAAAGTGCCCGATGGGGAAAGGATCGGAAGCCCGGTGGCCCGCCCCTCTAAAATTGTTTGTATTGGTTTAAATTATGCAAAACATGCAAAGGAAACCAATGCGGCCATTCCGGCAGAGCCGATTATCTTTTTAAAATCAAGCAGCTCCTTATCCGGCCCATACGATGCCGTTACCATACCAAAAGATTCGGTAAAAACAGATTGGGAAGTGGAGCTTGCTTTTGTTATGGAAAAAAAAGCAAGTTATGTGGAAGAGCATGAAGCGATGGATTATGTTGCCGGATATACTTTGCACAATGATGTGAGCGAAAGGGAGTTTCAATTAGAACGTGGCGGCACCTGGGATAAAGGCAAAGGCTGCGATACATTTGCGCCGCTTGGCCCCTGGCTGGTTACAAAAGATGAGATTACTGCTCCGCATAATTTGCGGTTGTGGTTGAAGCTGAACGACAAAATGATGCAGGACAGCAATACGGATGATCTGATCTTTTCGATTCCTTTCCTGGTTTCTTACATCAGCAGGTTCATGACCTTATTGCCCGGTGATATTATTTCTACTGGAACGCCTGCGGGTGTGGGTTTAGGCTTTAACCCGCCGGTTTATTTAAAGGCAGGAGATGTTGTTGAATTAGGTATTGATGGATTGGGAACCAGTAAACAAACCTGCGTTGCGTATGCAAAAAATTGACAGTCACCCGCATTAATGCACCCCGTTTTTATAATCTTGAAAAATAATATTGATGACTTTGCCTGCAAACAAAAATTTTAAACTACCACCCGTAATATTTGGTACAACCGGCCTGGGTAATTTATACGAAGCTGTGCCTTATGAAACAAAACTTGAAATTGTAAGGCAGTCTTTACTTCATTCTCCCGGTATCCCCATGTTCGATTCGGCCGGTAAATATGGTGCAGGACTCGCTTTGGAGGTTTTGGGCAAATGTTTAAAAGAATTAAATGTGTCCAAAGATGATGTTATCATCAGCAACAAATTAGCCTGGTATCAAACGCCACTTACAACGCCTGAACCAATTTTTGAGAAAGGCATCTGGCGTGATCTTAAAAATGATGCAGTACAAAAAATAAGTTACAAAGGAATTATTGAATGTTTTGAACAGGGTAATGAATTGTTGGGTGATTATGACTCCCAGATGGCTTCCATTCACGATCCCGATGAATACCTGACCGGGGCTGTGGATGAAGCAGATGATGCCAGGCGTTACAACGATATTTTGGAAGCGTACAAGGCATTGCATGAATTAAAGCAACAGGGTAAAATAATATCTGTTGGTGTTGGTGCAAAAAACTGGAGATCAATTGAACGCATCTCGAAAGATGTGCAATTAGACTGGGTTATGATAGCCAATAGTATTACCATAAAATCTCATCCTGCAGACCTGCTTGAATTTGTAAAAAAACTGCATCAGCAGGGAACAATCATTATCAATTCTGCCGTTTTTAATGGTGGTTTTTTAGTGGGCAGAGATTATTATAATTACCAGTTGGTTGATAAAAATACAGAAGAAGGTAAGGCCCTGTATAAATGGAGGGATGAATTTTTTGCGCTTTGCAAATCATTTGATATTGCACCGGCTGAAGCCTGCTTTAATTTTGGGTTTAATATTCCGGGGGTTGATAGCGTGGCAGTAAATACTGTTATCCCCGGCAGGGTAAAACAAAATATAGAAATGGCTACAAAACAGATACCGCATGCATTTTGGGTGGCCATGCAACAACAGGGATTAATTGATGATACTGCCTTTTCATTCAACACTAAATAAAATATAATGACGAAAATTTTTGTTCCACTGGTTTTTATTGCGCTGATGGTAACCTCATTTACTGTTCAATTTAAGAAAACAAAAGTGTTGTTCTTTGGTGATTCTATTACGCAGGGCGGAATAGGGCCTAAGGGCTACATCACCAAGTTAGACAGTATGATAAAACAACAGGGCCTGGGTAACGATTATGAATTAGTTGGTGCAGGCATCAGCGGTAACAAAGTATATGATTTGTATTTACGCATAGAAACTGATGTGCTGAAAAAAAATCCGGATGTGGTGATCATTTATGTTGGTGTTAATGATGTATGGCACAAAGCAACCAGTGGCACCGGCACCGATACAGATAAATTTGAAAAATTTTACAGGGCCATTATAAAAAAACTTACCGATAAAAATATTAAAGTAATTGTTTGCACACCGGCAGTTATTGGCGAACGGATTGATAACAGCAACCAGCAGGATGGTGATTTAAATCGCTACAGTGCTATCATCCGCAGCATTGCCAAAGATTTGTCTTTAACTGTTTGCGACCTGCGAAAAGATTTTATGACTTACCTGCAGGGCAATAATCCAACCAATGCAGAAAAAGGA
>JANNYY010000281.1:0-5630 GCA_031410355.1 Chitinophagaceae bacterium
CAAAATTTCTTTGGCGAGGTTTAAATAATTTATTGCACCCTTGCTGTCAGCATCATATAATATTACGGGTTTACCAAAACTTGGGGCTTCACTAAGCCTGGTATTGCGGTGAATGATGCTGCTGAAAACAATATCTTCAAAATGACGGCGTACTTCACTTACCACCTGGTTGCAAAGGCGCAGGCGGCCATCGTACATGGTCATTAAAATTCCTTCAATCTTTAACTCAGTATTTAACCTGTTTTGTACAATTTTAATAGTATTTAATAATTTGCCCAATCCTTCTAAAGCAAAAAATTCGGTTTGCACAGGTACCACTACACTGTCAGATGCTGTTAAAGCATTCACAGTTATCAATCCTAATGATGGAGAGCAATCAATAATTATAAAATCATAATCATTCCTGATCGGTTCTAATATTTTCTTCAGTACCGTTTCCCGGTTTGGATAATTGATCATCTCAATTTCGGCGCCCACCAGGTCAATATGAGAGGGTAAAACATCTAAAAAAGGCATTTCCGTTTTTAAAATCATATCTTTTGCCAATGCATCATTAACCATACAATCATACAGGCTTTGGGTTATGTTATGCAGGTCGAAACCCGTACCCGTGGTGCTGTTGGCCTGCGGGTCTGCATCAACAAGCAATGTTTTAAACTCAAGCACAGCAAGGCTCGCTGCCAGGTTAATGGCTGTTGTGGTTTTACCTACGCCGCCTTTTTGATTTGCTACTCCTATTATTTTCGCCATAGTGCCGTTGTTCGTTGTTCGTTGTCGTTGTCCGTTGTTCGTTTGTGGTGGCTCACAGCTCACAGCTCATAGCTCATAGCTTGCATCTCACCCAGCCGCCAAAGGTATCGTAATGTACTTCAATTATCAGTTTAGATTCAACCAATTTTACTGCTTACTCCACTATATAAAATATTATCTGCTTCCAATCGTCTAAAGTTTTAAACCGGTTATTCTGGAGCTAAATTACTGCCAGGATGGCAAATTTAACCATTCGGCATAAATATGGACAACAAAGAAGCATCTTAATTGTAATATTGATAAATTAAGTGCTCAGGAATAAAGATGAATAATATGATTACCATAATATCGGGTACAAACAGAAAATACAGCAATACCTACAAAATAGCCAGGGAATACCAGCTTATTTTGCAGGAGAAAGGCATAGAAGCCGGAATTTTTTCGCTGGAAAATATAGATGTGTTTAACTACGATGCCGAATTTGAAAGGATTGAAAATGAGATACTGATACCAACTACTCATTTTATTATTATATCGCCGGAATACAACGGAAGCTTTCCGGGTGTGTTAAAAATGCTTTTCGACAGCAGCCGCTCACATGAAATGTGGTTTCATAAAAAAGCATTGCTAACCGGCGTTGCAACCGGCAGGGCCGGAAACCTCCGGGGGATGGATCACCTGGCGGATGTATTGAATTATTTAAAGATCACCGTGCATCCCAATAAACTTCCTATTTCGGTTGTAAACAGTGTGGTAGGCAGCGATGGAAAAATTATGGATGAGTATACACTTAACGCCATTAACCAGCAATTAGATGAATTTATAGCGTGGGCTGCCTTAAACCCTAAACCCGAAACACAACATACAAAACCCTGAATATGCATTCTCTCCGAACGCCGATAGGCGCTTTTTTTATTGTAGTTGTTTTGCTTTTAATGGATACCTATATTTTTCAGGCTATTAAAGCAGTCAGCCATTCGGCATCGCCAAAATTAAAAATGGTTATTTATGCTGTTTACTGGACATTAACTGCAGTTGCCGTGATCTGTTTTTTGCTATTTATTTTTACCGATCAGAGTTTTATGGGTAAAAAATTCAGGACTTATCTTTTTGCCACTTTTATAGGGCTGTTCATGGCTAAGCTGGTTGCCATTCTTTTCTTTTTAGTTGATGATATCCGGAGAGCCATTCAATGGGTTATTGCAAGAACATCAAAACCATATTATGTTGAAGAAGCGATAAAAGGTGATGGCATCAGCCGCTCAACTTTTTTAAGCTGGTTAGGATTGGCAGCAGGGGGCACATTATTCGGCAGCCTGCTTTACGGGTTTACCAATAAATATAATTACAACACAAAACATATACAGTTATCGTATGATAATTTGCCTGCTGCTTTTAAGGGATTAAAAATTGTTCATATCAGCGATATACACAGCGGCAGTTTTACCGATGTAAAAGCGGTGCAGCATGGCGTAGAAAAAATAATGAAAGAGAAACCCGATCTTATTTTATTTACCGGCGACCTGGTTAATGACCGTGCTACTGAAATGGCAGAGTACCTGGAAGTGTTTAATAAACTACATGCACCCATGGGTGTATTCAGCACATTGGGTAATCATGATTATGGCGATTATGTAAGCTGGCCGCACCAGGGAATCAGCAAGGCTGAGAACTTGGAGAACCTTAAAAAAGTACATGCCGGCATGGGTTGGAAATTATTAATGAACGAACACGTGGTATTGGAAAAAGGAGGAGAAGAAATTGCTGTTTTGGGTATAGAGAACTGGAGCAACAAGGCCCGCTTTCCCAAACATGGCCGCATGGACCTGGCGCATCCCGGAACAGAAAAATATCCTTTTAAAATACTGATGAGCCACGATCCCAGCCATTGGGATGGAGAAGTAAAAACAAAATATGCTGATGTGGACCTGATGCTGAGCGGCCACACACACGGTATGCAGTTTGGTATTGAGATACCGGGTTTTAAATGGAGCCCTGTGCAATATATGTACAAGCAATGGCATGGACTGTATGAAGATGGAAAACAAAAACTGTATGTTAACCCCGGATATGGTTTTATTGGTTATCCAGGCAGGGTGGGTGTGATGCCGGAGATTACGGTGATCGAGTTGGTGTAAAAGTAACCGGAAGAAGATAAGATGTTTTGGAAATATAAAACCTGAACCCTCCTAAAAAGTTGCCGGTAAGCCGATAAGACGTTTAGGAAAATTTATTCCCGTCTTACCGTCTTCCCGGCAAAAATCAATTCAAGATTTTATTTAAAACTCCTCCTCTCCTTCGGAGCATAAATTCTTTTTCTTCCCTCTGTTACCCTGTCACTTCTACTGCCTTCATCATTCGGCCTTTTAAAACCACCATCAGCCTCATTCATACGCACAGTGCGGTTGTTATAACGTTTGCCATCAATGGCGCTGATCATTTTACCTGCCTCGGCTTTATCAATCTCACTCCAGCTATTCATATCACGCATATCTATTTTACCCAGCACTTCTTTTTTTAGATCGCTCTCATCTAAAATAAACTGTAAAAAACTGGCTTTGTAAAAACCATCTTTGGTACCCAGATTAATAAATAATCTTGTGTAACCACTGTCACGCCTGTTAAAATCGGTGCGTTCTTTCCTGCTGCCATTCATATCGCTTCCGGCTCTTTCAACCGGCCTTCTTTCACCCCTCACATCGCTCCTGTTTAAATCATCCGCATTTTCATAATACTTTAAAAAATGGCTAAACTCTAAAGCGGCAACCCTTTGTAAAACTTCTTCCTTGCTAACTTCTTTAAATTTTTCCATCAGGTCGGGCATATAGGTTTCATAATCGCCGCTGCTAACATCGGCCTGCATTAATTTATCCATAAAATGAAAAAATTGTTTGCGGCAAACTTCTTTACCTGAAGGAATATCAACTTTATGAAACTGTGCATTGATCATTCTTTCCAAAGACTTGATCTTGTAAGATTCTCTGCTGTGGCAGATAGATAAACAGATACCTGTTTTGCCGGCACGGCCTGTACGACCGCTACGGTGGGTGTACACTTCCATATCATCGGGCAGTTCAAAATTAATAACATGGGTAATACCATCCACATCAATACCTCTTGCAGCCACATCAGTTGCAATTAGTAATTGTAAATTTTTGCTGCGGAAACGGCCCATCACTTTATCTCTTTGCTGCTGTGTAAGATCACCATGCAGGGCTTCAATATCATAGCCTGCTTTGCTCAATCTTTCAGAAACTTCCTGTGCATCAGCCTTGGTACGTGTAAAGATGATACCGTACATATCAGGGTTAAAATCTATCAAACGCTTTAAAGATTCGTAACGGTGCTGTGCAGGCACAACAGAATATTGGTGATCTATATTTACATTGCCGCTGTTCTTTTTACCAACAGTAACCTCCTTAGGGTTATCCATATAGTTTTTACTAATGGCTCTTACTTCGGGTGGCATGGTAGCACTGAACAACCAGGTGCTTTCGCGGTTGATAGTATTCTTTAATACAAAATCAATATCATCCCTAAAACCCATGTTGAGCATTTCATCTGCTTCATCCAGTACCACGTATTTTACTTTTTGCAGGTCAATGGCTTTTCTTTCAATCAGGTCAATTAAACGGCCGGGTGTTGCAATAACAATATGTACACCTTTTTTTAGGTTGCGTATCTGCATCATAATGGATGCACCGCCATACACGGCTTCGGTATAAATATTTTTGCTGTGTTTTTTATAAGTCTCCAGGTCGTTGGTAATTTGTAAACACAGCTCACGTGTTGGGCAAACGATCAATGCCTGCGGGTGGCGCTGGTCCCCATCAATCAATTGTAATAGCGGAAAACCAAATGCGGCAGTTTTGCCGGTACCGGTTTGCGCAAGGCCAATAAAATCGGTAGTGCCCGATAATAAAACAGGGATAGCTTTTTCCTGTATAGAGGTTGGTGTTTCAAATCCCAGATCGGTAATAGCTTTTACCAATTGTTCGTTTAAGCCTAAGGCTTCAAATGCATTCATGAAAAATTTGTTTTGCGATAGCCACATGTAATTCCGGTTCCCAAACTCTGGGTTATAACCGTTGTCATGCTTTGGCCGTTGGGATAAGTAAGGGGTTTCTTTAACCCTGCCGGCGGTTACAAACCCTTACCGTGGTTGTTTGTATGCTATGCCGATAATAACTAATTTTCAACAGCAACTGAGCATGTCATGTAATTCTCAGTTTTTAAATAATGGGCGCAAAGGTATGGCTTTTATTCCCGTTTTTGGCATGATGATGAATTTATTAAGGAAATGTGACGGTTTAATTGTACAAAGCCATGTATATTTAACTTACCATTAAACTAAATTTGTTTTTTTATATCTTAACAGGGCCCAACCTTTTCTTCATGTATAAATTTTTATTACTGGTATGCTTATCATTTGGCGTTTCGTATGCATACGGACAAACAGATTCGCTTACTAAGGAAGAAAGGCGATTACTGGATTCGATGTTTAATAATGACGAGTTTATTAAACTGATGAAGGGTAAAGAAAAAAATTATCTTGATATCAGTATCGGCATTGGAAATGCTGTTTTTAGCGCCAGTAATAATGCTGCAAATGCTACTGGGGTAAACAAGCAATTGGTTTATACGCCTGCAGTTGTTTATCGTTTAAAAAACGGGTTAAGTTTTGGCGTATCGGGTTTTTTAACTGCTGACAGTACCGGAAAGCAGGAGTTGTACCAAACCGGGCTTCAGGCAGCCTATGATTATTATGGTAAAACGATACATGCCGGTTTTTCCTATACAAGGTATTTAAGTGACCAGGATAAATACAACAGCAAATCGCTGTATCAAAACGATTTTTACGGGTATATAAAAAGGGCAAA
>JANNYY010000282.1:0-7809 GCA_031410355.1 Chitinophagaceae bacterium
AAGATATACTGCACATACTGGAGAAAGTTGCACAAAGCGGCCGTCCCTTAGTAATCATTGCAGAAGATCTTGATGGTGAAGCGCTGGCTACCCTGGTTGTAAATAAATTACGTGGCACTATTAAAGTTGCTGCAGTAAAAGCGCCGGGCTTTGGCGACAGAAGAAAAGAAATGTTACAGGATATTGCTGTATTAACTTCGGGTATTGTAGTTAGCGAAGAGCAGGGTTACAAATTAGAAAATGCTGATCTTGAATATTTAGGAAGCGCTGAAAGTGTTACTATTGATAAAGACAATACAACCATTGTTGGTGGCAAAGGTGTTAAAAAAGATATCGTTGCAAGGGTAAATCAAATTAAAGCACAGGTTGAAACTACAACTTCGGATTACGATAAAGAAAAATTACAGGAGCGTTTAGCTAAGTTAGCCGGTGGTGTTGCAGTGTTATACATTGGTGCAGCTACCGAAATTGAAATGAAAGAAAAGAAAGACCGTGTTGATGATGCATTACATGCTACAAGAGCAGCGGTTGAAGAAGGTATTGTACCGGGCGGTGGCGTTGCTTACGTACGTGCAAGCGATGTACTGGCAAAAATGACAGGAGCCAATGAAGATGAAACAACCGGTATAGCTATCGTTCGCCGTGCGGTGGAAGAGCCTTTGCGCATCATTGTAGAAAATGCGGGTTACGAAGGAAGCGTTGTGGTAAATAAAATTAAAGAAGGCAAAGGCGATTTTGGTTTTAATGCCCGTACAGAAAAGTATGAGAATCTTTTCAAGGCCGGTGTAATTGATCCTACAAAAGTTAGCCGTGTAGCATTGGAAAATGCAGCTTCTATTGCAGGAATGATGTTAACCACCGAATGTGTGATTGCAGACAAACCTAAAAAAGAAGAAGCTCATAACCATGGCGCACCTGATATGGGCGGAATGGGTGGATATTAAAACAAGTTAGCAGTTTACAGTTGGCAAATTACAAAAAATACAGTCCCTCTTGCAGTAATGCAGGAGGGATATTTTATTGTCAGAAGTCCGGTGTCTGACAATGATTTTGATACGGGTACGTGATATATTCATTAGTATTATTAGTAAAAAACTACTTTAAATTTTGAGAAAATATGCGGAGACGAAAAAAAATGATAGGGTTGCATATAAAGCCTTCAGAAAATAAATAAATATTTAAAGTGCAATATTATCAGTAAACTTCAAACTGGAATAGTATTAAAATCGTATCTTATTTTAGTCAGTATTTTAAAATCCATATTGATGAAAAATCATGTTAATAATAATTCTTTTTTTTGTACTCCATTGGTATCTGTCTCTTTTTATGCAAACCTTTCTTCAGCATCGTTATGCAGCCCATGCTGCATTTAGTATGAATAAGTTTTGGGAACGTTTCTTTTATATGCTCACCTATATTACACAGGGCTCATCTTATATAAGCCCAAGGGTATATGGCATAATGCACCGTATGCACCATGCCTACACAGATACTGATAAAGATCCGCATTCGCCCAAATTTGATAAGAGTATTTTTAAAATGATGTGGCATACCCGGCGGGTATCAGCGGGTATTTATAAAAATACTTTTGATGTGGAGCCCAGGTTTTGTAAAAACATTCCGGACTGGCCCCTGTTAGATAAGATAGCCAATTCCTGGGCATCACGAATTGCCTGGATCGCAGTGTATGTTTCTATCTATGTGAAATTTGCTCCTTCTGCGTGGTGGTTTATTTTATTACCGGTTCATATATTAATGGTTCCGTTGCATGGTATGATCATTAACTGGTTTGCACATAAATACGGTACAGTTAATTTTCAAATGAAAAATACTTCTACCAATTTATTTAAGCTTGATATTTTAATGATGGGAGAAGGGTATCATAACAATCATCATAAAAATCCTTCTTCTATAAACTTTGGGTTCCGCTGGTTTGAACTTGATCCTGCTTATGCCATCATCCGTTTTTTAAGCTGGGTTAAAATCATCCGTATTCACAAACTTGCCGTAATTCCTGCTCATTAATTCTTATAGTTTTTTATTTATATAAAAAATCCTTTTACATTTTACGTAAAAGGATTTTTTTGTACTGTTTAATTTTTTAGCCTGATCTTCTTCAAATTAATTAACCGCAGCATGTACTCCTTGTGCAAATTCTTCCAGCATCTTTTTATTAAATGCCGGCAAATCTTCGGGGCTGCGGCTTGTAACCAATCCATTATCCACAATTACTTCTTTATCCGTCCAGTTTGCCCCTGCATTTATAAGATCTGTTTTTATGGAAGGGAATGAGGTCATATCCCTGCCCTGCAATAAACCGGTTTCAATAAGCAATTGCGGGCCATGGCAAATGGCTGCTACAGGTTTACCGCTTTCCATAAAGGCTTTTGCAAAAGCAACATATTCTTTTTCCCTGCGCATAGCATCCGGATTTATTACTCCGCCTGGTATCATTAGCGCATCGTATTCATCCGGGTTTGCATTTGCCAATGCAACATCTGCATTTAATTCAATTGACCAATGATCATGCAGCCAGCCCTTAACAACAACCTGCTTTGAAATAATATGTACGGTAGCTCCTGCTTCTTCCAATGCTTTTTTCGGACTGGTTAATTCCTCTTCTTCAAAACCATTATCGGTAATGATGGCTATTTTTTTATCTTTTAATAAAGTCATCTTAAAATATTTTAATGGTGAATAATATTTTTAATAAGCCAAAAACCATACCATGCATAGTACGGTTGATTTATAAGCTTATTAAAAAAAGATGTGAAAAAAATACCTCAATATTGAGGCATTTAATACCTGTTAAGAAAGCAGTGCATGCAATTATCGAAAATGGCAATCGCCTTACTCCCCATCCACAATTTCTCCATAATCAATAAATAATTCTTCACCCTTTTTTATATCCCTTACCGCCTCAAAAAATTCACCATCATGTATAGAGATGATATTGGGCGTATCAGCATGATTTAAAAAATTCACGAGGTCCATCTTTTTAAAACCATAATCGGGTACAAAATAATTTTTATCATCATACAGGCAATAGTTTTCTATCAATGCTTTTGCATGTGCAGGTAAATTTTCAACTTCGGATTTGCTTATAGGTATCCACTGTTCCTGCTCATTTGCTTTGCTGAACATAGAGCGGCAGCCTTTGGGAATATCCTGCAGGGCAAATACGCCAATACCTTCAATGGGCGAGGGTTTTATCATCACCCAGGTATTACCTGCAAGTTCATGTAGTAATTCTTCTTTGGTCATAAATTATCCTGTTGTATAAAACCACGTACTATAAAATATTGAGCTGCACAGTAGGTTAGCATGATGAATACACCTGCATACGGAAAAGGCTGGTAAAATTTATTGATGGCCAATAAAGAATCGGAAACCACAAATACCGTGGCCCCCAACAAATAACAAACGGCAGCTTTTTTATTTACTTTTAAAAAAATGTGCAGGCTGCAAAGCAACATGCTGCAAATAACTGCAGCATAAACTATCACTGGCAATTTAAGATCGCCGAGATAAGGATAGAGTTGCCAAACCAGGGTAATGCCATAGGCGGCTACCAAAGCAATGCATATAGGTTTTTTTTGAAGCAGGGATGTATTCGGTGATTTTATTCTCAAAAAATACACGATATAAAAAATATGAGTGGTTAAAAACCCGGCAAGTCCCAAAATAAAAAACAGCGCCTGTTTATCTTCAAACAATAAGAACACATCGCCCATCCAAGAAAAAAACAAACCGGTCAGCAATAAATTTTTGCCCGGCACAGTTGAGCGGGTATAAAACAATAGCAGTAATAAAGCAGGAATGAGGAGCGGTTTTACAATAAAATGCAGCATGTCAATATTTGAAGCAATACCCCCGGCATCAAGCATGGCCAATATCCAAAAAGCAAGACCTATTTTTTTTTGTACAGGATGTTGCATAATGCTGTGCTGTTATTTTTTGAGGAAGCACTATTTCAATTCTATAAAGGCCCTGCCCGAATAATAATACCTGTTCAATGAATCTTTTATATGGGTTGTATCGGCGAGTGAGCGTGTAAAAGGCTCTGCCAGGCGATAAAAAAGAGAATCTTTTGAATACATAATAATTTTATGACCGCGTTTTGTCAACGCATTCATGCGTGATACAGCGGCGGCAGAATCTGCAGTTTGCATAAAAACAACTTTAAAACTATAGCCATCACCTGCAACAGTTTGCTTTGTAGCTGTTAAAGCTACAGTATCCCGTTTTACAATCACGGTTTTTGCAGTATCTGTTTTTATTGCAGGAGTAACAGCAATATTTTCTGTATTATTTTTCTTCATTAAAAAATACCAGGCTGTGGTGCCAATTAAACCCAATGCTATAACTAAAGCGGCTATCAGCAGCCCTTTTTTATTTCCTGCTGTGGGTTTGCTTTCCGATGCAAAGGATATTTCCGGATTTTCGGTTTTTTCTTTTAATGCCGCAGGTGAGATTTCCATTTTAGTATGAAATGAATTGCCTTTGGTAAACTCTAAATCACCCTGTTGGGTCTTTACCAGCATGCCCATACCTTCAAATTTAAAAGGCTTGCCAATATTTAAAAACTGTTTTCCCAGTACCAGGTAAGAGTCGAGGTCAGCGGCGGCCAGGGCCTTCATTTTGCGGGTTTGCTGAACAATGAAATTGATAAGCGCCTCATCTTCTGTTGCCCTAGCATTGTATTGAAATGAGATGGCATTATCTGGTATTTGAGCATCCTTATCGTTCTCTTTGGGTGCCACAAAATCAGGTGAGAGTTTGAAAGTTCCCATGCCCTGTAGTGTAACTTCACCAGTATTATAAAAATGCTGAACCAGCAGTTGTTCTATTTTCATTTCAGAATGTTTAAGCTTAACAAACCTACAAGATATTCGGTACATAACAAAGTACTGTTAAATTGCATTAGTTTTGCGGGATGCTTTCGGAAAAAGATAAAAAATTTATAACCCATTGGGAAAAGGAAAGAGAAAGGCAAAAAACTATTCCTGCTAAATTATTGGCAGGTTTGCCTATGGCCATTTTGTTCTGTATGCCCATTTTGCTTTTTATCACAGCAGTTTATTTTTTTTTGCCTGAATGGTACACCAGGGTTTCAAACAGTTTGGCCGGCTCTATGGCAACTATTGTTATTGCACTTATTATTTGCATGTTGTTTTTTTCTTATTTCCGTATGCAGTACAAATGGGAAATGAATGAACAACTTTTCCGGGAATTAAAGCATAAAGAAAACACTACAAACAATATTACCCATTCAAAATAAAAATCAAACAATATAAACCAATGAACAGAAAACACTTTACAATTATGATAATATCTGCTTTATCTTTTATGATGAGCAGTTGTTTAAAATCGAATGACGGCACAAATAATAATTGCGTAGCCAATAATACCGGCGTTCCTACTGCGGCAGAGATAGCTTCCTTACAGGCTTATTTAACTTCCAACAGTATTACAGCCACGCAACATCCGGATGGGTTCTTTTACAGAATTATTACGCAAGGCACGGGTGCTACCCCAACTTTAGCATCAACTGTAACATTTAAATATACAGGTACATTAACCAATGGCGCTATTTTTGATCAAAGTACTACAGGTGTAAGTTTCGTTTTATCACAATTGATCTTAGGTTTCAGAAAAGGGCTTCCGCTAATACAAAAAGGGGGTTCAATTATTTTATATTTACCACCTTCTTTAGGATATGGCTGTTCAGCAACAGGTAGCATACCGCCGGGTTCCAACCTTATTTTTTCTGTAGAACTTACAGACGTTCAATAAATAAAATTTAACGCATTGAGCCACGAAGCCATTTCGGTTTTTGATATGTTTAAAATTGGTGTAGGGCCTTCCAGCAGCCATACACTTGGCCCCTGGCGTGCAGCCCAGCAGTTTACAAATTCGCTGGTCACAAAAAATATATTGAATGAGGTTAAGGAAATACGTGTTTTATTGTATGGCTCCTTAGCCAAAACCGGCGTGGGGCATGGTACTGATATTGCAGTACAATTAGGTTTAAGCGGCGACGACCCTGTAACCTTTGATGTAAATAATATTGATGCAAAGATCGCCGATATTAAGCACATGAAAAAACTACTGCTTGCCGGTAAACATGAAATTGATTTTGAACCTGCAGAAGATATTGAATTTTTAATGAGCGAATCTTTACCCTTTCACCCCAATGCTTTAAGTTTTTTAGTTACGCTTAATAATGGCGATGACTTTGCCGAAACTTTTTATTCGGTGGGAGGCGGATTTGTAAGCAAGGAGGCCGGGCCTGGAGAAAAGTTTGGTGGGGGAGAAAAAAAATCCGGCCCTTTTGATGTACAGCTTTCTTTTCCTGTTAATACTGCTGATGAATTGCTGCACTGGTGCATGAAAACGGGGATGAATATCAGCGATGTGGTTTTGGAAAATGAATCTGCATGGCGGCCCGAAGCAGAGACAAAGGCCGGCATACTTAACATCTGGCGGGTGATGAAAGAATGTATTTACAGGGGTTGCCATGTGGAAGGTATTTTACCGGGCGGTTTACAGGTAAAACGGCGTGGCGCAGGATTGAATAAAAAATTAATAAACGGAAGGCCGTATAATGATTATGACAGTTGGTTAAAACTTGTAAAAGCCGGCGGCAATAACTTTACTTATATTTTAGATTGGGTAAGTTGTTTTGCCCTTACAGTGAATGAAGAGAATGCGAGTTTTGGAAGGGTAGTAACAGCGCCAACAAATGGAGCTGCCGGAGTTATACCGGCTGTTCTGCAATATTATATTGCTTTTTGTGATGGAGATAACGATGATAAAATAATTCATTTCCTGTTAACAGCTTCTGAGGTTGGCAGCATTTTTAAAAAAGGCGCAACCATATCTGCGGCAATGGGTGGCTGCCAGGCCGAAATTGGTGTAAGCAGCGCCATGGCTGCTGCGGCACTTACCGAATGCCTGGGCGGCACACAGCGCCAGGCTTTAATGGCTGCCGAAATTGCCATGGAGCATCACTTGGGTATGACCTGCGACCCAATTGGCGGCCTTGTGCAGGTGCCCTGCATTGAAAGAAATACCATGGGTGCCATAAAAGCCATTACAGCCAGCCAGTTAGCCATGCAAAGCTCTCCTGATTATGCCAAGGTAAGTTTGGATGGCGTTATAAAAACCATGTGGGAAACGGCTTTGGATATGAATAATAAATATAAAGAAACTGCTGATGGGGGATTGGCGGTGAATGTGCCGCTGAGTCTTTCAGAATGTTAAACCCCCTCCGCCCCCTGAAGGGGGAACTTTGGACCCTGGTGTTGCAAAGAGTTTTTATTTTATTTCGAAAGTGGAAATGAATATGAAAGAAAACATGTTTTATGGAGCGGGACATTTAATTTTTGAAAAGGCGAAAAAGTTAAGAAATAATGTTACGCCAACTGAAATGATTTTATAGGGAAGGTTGAAAGAATATCTTCATGAAATGAAATTCAGAAGACAACATCCAATTTCTTTTTATATTGTTGACATTTATTGTCATTCTAAAAAATTGGTTATTGAAATTGATGGAAGCATTCATGATTTGGAAGAAACGAAAATTAAAGATGAGTTAAGACAAAAACAACTGGAGGCTTTAGGACTAAAGGTTATCCGGTTTACAACAAAAGAAATTATAAACGAATTGGAGTCAGTGTTACAAATAATTGAAAACAACCTAAAATAATTATACTCCAATTCGTTTATAATTTCTTTTGTTGTAAACCGGATAACCTTTAGTCCTAAAGCCTCCAGTTGTTTTTGTCTTAACTCATCTTTAATTTT
>JANNYY010000283.1:0-2997 GCA_031410355.1 Chitinophagaceae bacterium
CTGCCTTCCGATTTTATGTTGCCAAAATCCATTAAAGGATTGGTTTGTTTTGCACCTACCTTGATTGTACAAGGGTTACTGCTGATAAAGTTATTACGGATACTGTCGTAATTAAGATGCCTTACCACCGCATTCAATTTATAAGGAAACACCCGGTAAGTAACAGATACATTTTCTGTGTTTGGTTTCTCCAGCCAGGTGATGGTTGCATTTACCTCATCAACTTTATAAAAATTGAGAAAATAATTTTTGCTCTGGCGAATATCAATATCACCAAAATTTGCCTGCCAGCTTCTTTTCTTAACCTGCAGGAAAATACGGTCAAAGTCACGCAGGTCCTGCGTATTACCATCTGGCTGAATGGGAATATTATTATCAGTTATGGCTGCTGTTAACTCAAGGCTGTCGCCAATAAAACCATTCAACTGCAAATTAAGGCTTGAACTTACAACAGCATCCTGGCTGTTGCCAAATGAAATACCACGGCCAAAACTGCCTTCCGATTTTATGTTGCCAAAATCCATTAAAGGATTGGTTTGTTTTGCACCTACCTTGATTGTAAAAGGGTTACTGCTGATAAAATTATTACGGATACTGTCGTAATTAAGATGCCTTACCACCGCATTTAATTTGTAAGGAAAAACCCGGTAAGTAACAGATACATTTTCTTTATTTGGTTTCTCCAGCCAGGTAATGGTTGCATTTACCTCATCAACTTTATAAAAATACGGCGATATGCCTTCAATAATTACAGAACCAGGTACCAGGCTTAAAGAATCAAGTTTTATCGTTTTTTCTTTTGTACTAATTGTTATTTTATGGAGATTGGAAAGCGAAGGCGGATTTATTTGTGCATGAAGAAACTGCACAAACAGAACAAACAGCAGCAATAAGTATATCCGATTCGGCTTCAATAGTTTTAGATTAGTAATGCCTAAAATTAGTATTTATTGTGCAGTACAGCTAAAACCACTAATATGCTGTACATAAAATTTTTGCTTTTGGGAAAGCGTCTCCAGATTTAACTTTAAGTCTATACTTCCAAATACATACGGGATATGCAAAACTTAAAAATCTTTTCAAAGCAAGCTGAATCTTTTGGGTGGCATACACATGTTACTGTTCCATGGTTTTATTTTGTACAAATTAAAACTGGAAAACGAATGTATGAATGAGAAAAATTTTAATTTACAGTAAATAAAAATTATACTTCTGTACTCAAACCAGCTTTTAAATATTCCCTGTTCATCCTGGCTATATTGGATACCGAAATACCTTTAGGGCATTCAGCTTCGCAGGCATAAGTATTGGTACAGTTTCCAAACCCTTCCTTGTCCATTTGTGCCACCATGTTCAGCACCCTTGATTCCCTTTCGGGCTGGCCCTGCGGCAACAATGCCAGTTGAGAAACCTTGGCACTTACAAATAACATGGCGCTGCTGTTTTTACACGCTGCAACACAGGCACCGCAGCCAATGCAGGATGCTGCATCAAAAGCATTATCTGCATTTTTTTTATCAATGGGCAATGCATTTGCATCAACAGCGTTACCAGTGTTTACAGAAATATAACCGCCTGCCTGGATTATTCTGTCGAAGGCATCACGGCTAACCATCAGGTCTTTAATAACCGGGAAAGCGGCAGCACGCCAGGGTTCCACCACAATGGTATCGCCATCTTTAAAGGCACGCATGTGCAACTGGCACACGGTATTTTTCGTCCATGGTCCATGTGCCCTGCCGTCTATGTACATGCTGCAACTACCGCAAATACCTTCGCGGCAATCATGGTCAAAAGCAATGGGATCTTTACCTTCAGTGATCAGTTGTTCATTCAGCACATCAAACATTTCCAGGAACGACATCTCTGAAGAAATACCGGTAACCTGGTAGGTTTCAAAATTGCCTTTCGATTTACTGTTCTTTTGTTTCCACACTTTAAGGGTGAGGTTCATGTTGTAGTGTCCCATAATTCTTAAATACGTTTATAATTACTGTATTCAAACGGCCGCCATCCAAACTTGCGCCATAAAAAATATAATATCCTGTGTTTTGTATTTTTAAAGTTTTTCTTTTTTACATCTATATCAAATTTCCAGTCTTCTTTGCTAACCAGCTCTTTCATAACCGCCGGATGTGTGCCATTAAAAAGTGTAACCGAATCAATATTTGAATAATCAAACGCAGTTGATCTTTTTTTCAGTTCAATCATTCTTTGCTCATGCAATGCTCCTTCATTCCATAAATTGCTGAAGTCGGCATATTTGGTTTGCATTTCAATGGGGTTACGCACCCAGCCATAATGATAAATATATGCGTCAACCAGTTTTACATTTAATTTTCTGCCTTTAAGCCTGAAACCCTGTGCATCTAGCCAGCTCCTTATTTCTTTATTGTTCCGGATCACACGTATTTCTTTTGAATACCAGCTTCGGCCATCGCCAATAAACTTATAACTGCCATAAAAATGATGGTAGTGGAATAACAATCCCTCCACCTTTTTATCGTCCTTATATTTTTGCATAGCATTCAATATCACCGGGTGATACTGTTCATGCAGCACTTCATCTGCCTGTATGTAAAAGAGCCAGTCGCTGTCGGTTGCAGTGGCATCCATTGCTTTGTCTGTTTCCACTGCCAGCACTTTTCCGCCTTCCCGTAAACTTTTATCCCAAACCGAATGAATAATTTTTATCTTGTCTGAACCTATTGACTCAACCAATTTATTTGTTTCATCTTCGGAATCACCGAGGCATACGATCATTTCATCTACGACAGGTAAAACCGATCTGATTGATTCTACTACCGGGTAACCATATTTAATGGCGTTTTTTACGAAGGTAAATCCGCTTACTTTCATGCCTCTTTTTTATTATCCAATTTCATCTTCATAATTCTCTTTCACTATAAAGTTGCCTCCTAATCTCTTAAATCTCAATACAAGCCTTTGTTGGTGTGATTCTAAAAATTTATTTCTTTTATATGCTGAAGGAATTAC
>JANNYY010000284.1:0-2200 GCA_031410355.1 Chitinophagaceae bacterium
CTGGGTAAGTTTATCCATGCGCTCTTCCCGCTGGCTGCCACCAACAATTTCACCAATGCCCGGTGCTAAAATATCCATGGCTGCTACGGTTTTTCCGTCATCGTTCTGGCGCATGTAAAAGCTTTTTATCTCCTTTGGATAATCGGTAAGTATCACCGGTTTTTTAAAATGCTTTTCAACTAAATATCTTTCATGTTCGCTTTGCAGATCGGTTCCCCATCCTTCAATTAAATATTGAAATTTCTTTTTCTTATTGTGATTACTTTCTTTCAATATTTCTATGGCTTCTGTGTAGGTCAGTCTTTCAAAATCATTGTCAACTACAAAAGTTAATTTCTCCATCAAACCCATTTCACTTCTTTCGGTTTGTGGTTTTTGTTTTTCTTCTTCTTCCAGGCGCTGCGTTAAAAATTCAATGTCTTCTTTATTATTATCCATGGCATATTTTATCACGTACTTGATAAATTCTTCTGCCAGGTTCATATTATCTTCCAAATCATTAAAGGCAACTTCCGGCTCAATCATCCAAAACTCAGCCAGGTGGCGGGTTGTATTGCTGTTCTCCGCACGAAAGGTTGGTCCAAAAGTATATATATCACTGAATGCCATCGCTGCCAGTTCACCTTCTAATTGTCCGCTTACGGTAAGGTTGGTGCTGCGGCCAAAAAAATCTTCCTTAAAATTTATGGAGCCGTCCTCATTTTTTGCAGCCGTTCCATCTAATGGCAGCGCCGTTACTTTAAACATTTCGCCGGCACCTTCGGCATCACTTGCCGTGATGATGGGCGTGTGCAGGTAAATAAAACCTTTATCATTAAAAAATTTATGAATAGCATAAGCCAGTGCATGGCGAATACGGAAAACAGAACCGAAAGTGTTGGTGCGAAAACGCAGGTGAGCGATCTCTCTTAAAAATTCGAGGCTGTGTTTTTTGGGTTGCAGCGGGAATTTTTCTGCATCACTATCGCCCAGTATTTCTATGGAAGTTGCTTTCAGTTCTACTTTTTGTCCCTTGCCTAAAGAAGCAATTACCTCACCTGTTGCTTTTATACAGGCACCGGTGGTTATGCGTTTTAAAAGTGTATCATCAAACATGCCCAGCGAAGCAACAACCTGTACATTATTATTGGTACTGCCGTCGTTAAGGGCAATAAACTGGTTGTTGCGGAAAGTACGTACCCATCCCATTACTGTTGCTTCGTAGTTGGCATTATCACTGGCCAGCAGCTTTTTTATCCTGGTTCTTTTGTTGAACATATTTATTATTTATGGAGAGCAAAGATAAGAGATTGCCTTAACGCTTCTATGTCAGTTGAAACTGTTCAGCCAACTTAAGTTTACCTTTGGATATGAAAATAGCCTTCTTCTCCGCAAAAATATACGACAGGGAATTTTTTAACCGTTACATTGGTACCCACGAGATAATATATTTTGAAGCCCCGCTGAATGAGCAAACAGTAAACCTTGCCAAGGGATGTAATGCGGTTTGTTTGTTTGTAAATGATAAGTTGAATGCAGCCTTGTTAAAAGCTTTATCAGCTTCAGGTATAAAACTGGCAGCACTACGCTGTGCGGGGTTTAATAATGTGGACCTTGCTGCTGCTAAAGCCAATAGTATTTCAATTGTAAGGGTGCCGGCTTATTCGCCTCATGCGGTTGCAGAACACGCTGTGGCACTGATATTAACCCTTAACCGTAAAACACATAAAGCCTTCAATCGTGTAAGAGAAGGCAATTTTTCGTTAGAAAGATTAATTGGTTTTGACCTGTATGGTAAAACGGTTGCTGTTATTGGCACAGGCAGAATAGGACAGGCTTTTTGTGATATCATGACCGGGTTTGGTTGTAAAGTGCTGGCATTTGATATTATAGCCAATAAACAAATGGAAGAAAAAGGAGTTCAGTATTTACCATTAATAGATCTGTTGAAACAGGCGGATGTGATCTCATTGCATTGCCCTTTAAATGAACAAACTAAGCATATTATTAATGCCCAAACTATTGACATGATGAAAGAGGGCGTAATGCTCATCAATACCAGCCGCGGTGCATTGATCAATACTGCAGATGCCATCGAAGCCCTGAAAACAGGGCGTATCGGGTATTTAGGATTAGATGTATATGAACAGGAAGAGACTTTGTTCTTCAATGATCTCTCCGAAAATATTATCCAGGATGATCTTATTATGCGGTTATTAAG
>JANNYY010000285.1:0-4720 GCA_031410355.1 Chitinophagaceae bacterium
AGTTGGCCTCCCCTGTTTACTCATTCTTTTACCCGTATGAAAAGCAGCAGCCTGAAATTGTATCCTGTCCAATTCTTCTGCAGGTGTAATATCCATATAGTATTTTATAGCTTCGCTGTATTGAACCCTTTTAAATAATAATCCCGTTACTTTTATTATCCAGCGTTTGCTTTCTGTCTTCACTTCATATTCATCACCAACTTGTACCGTACGTGATGCTTTGGCATTATCCTTTATATATTTTATTTTGCCTTTATCACAGGCATCGCCTGCCTGGCTGCGGGTTTTAAACAGCCTGATTGCCCATAAATATTTATCTAACCGCAGTTTTTCTTTTTCCATAAAAAGCAAAAATAAATGCTTTTACAGCAAAGCTGCTTAAAGGTTAACCTAATTACGTAATTTTAATTTTCTAAACGTACTAATATGACATTTCAAAGAATTATATTTTTCTTTTTATTTATCTGCCTAACCCAGTTTGCTGCGGCGCAAAGCCGTGGTAAAATTAACTGGACTGCTGATGGTAATTATTACACAAAAGTTAAAGATGGCAATATCATCCAGGTTGATCCTAAAACGGAAGAGGAAACGGTTATCGTAACAAAAGCGCAACTTACAGACCCTGCAACCAAAACAGTTTTACAACCACAATCTTATGAATTTAACAGCAATTATACCCGGGTTTTAATTTTTACCAATACTGCAAAAGTGTGGCGGTACAATACCCGCGGTGACTATTGGTTGTATGATATTATTGCCGGTAAATTAACAAAAATGGGCAAGGGCCGCCCGGCGCAGTCATTAATGTTTGCAAAATTTTCGCCTAACGACAAGATGGTAGCTTATGTAAGCGAACACAACATATTTACAGAAGATATAAGCAGCGGAGATATTGCAAAAATTACGAAGGATGGCACCAGGAAATTAATTAACGGAACGTTTGACTGGGTGTACGAAGAAGAATTTGGTTGCAGGGATGGGTTTAGATGGAGCCCTGATGGAACAATGATTGCTTTTTGGCAGGTTGATGCCAGCAAAATAAGGGATTATTATATGTTGAACACAACCGACAGTATTTATTCGCAGGTAATTCCGGTTGAGTATCCAAAAGTTGGTGAACCGCCATCTCCTGTAAGGATTGCGGTGTTTAACCTGGCTACTAAATACACCAGGTGGATGCAAATTGACGGAGACCCCCAACAAAATTACCTGCCCAGGATGGAATGGTCGGGCAATAAGGAATTGGTAGTGCAGCAACTTAACCGCAAACAACAGGAAAGTAAACTGATATACTGCGATGTTGAAGATGGTAAAAGCCTTACTTTTTGGGCAGAGAACAGCCAGGCATGGGTTGATTTAAATGCAGATGACCCTGGTGGATGGAGCTGGATAAATAAAGGAAAAGATTTTATCTGGATAAGTGAAAAAGACGGATGGCGGCATATTTATAAAATAAGCCGCGATGGCATAACTGAAACCCTGCTAACCAATGGCGATTATGATATAGCCGACATTAAATGTATTGATGAAGCCAACAATTTCATTTATTTTACAGCATCGCCCTATAATGCAACCCAGCTTTATTTGTACAGGGTTAATATTGAGAAGCCCTCTTTTTTTAACAGGATATTTAAGGGAGCAAATATTATTAAAGAAGGATTTGAGCCGGTAAATGCCAATGGGCGGGATGGTACACATGATTACCAGATTTCGCCTGGTGGAAAACTGGCATTGCATACTTATTCCAGTCATAACACAGCGCCGGTAAGGGAATGGTTAACGCTGCCTGATAATAAACCTGTTAATGAAGTAAAAAGTATTGAAGCTACCGTTAAAACCGACAACACGGTTGATATAGAATTTTTAAAAATTTATACCATCGATTCTGTAACACTTAATGCCTGGATAAATAAGCCCAAAAATTTCGACTCTACCAAAAAATACCCCGTTGTATTTTATGTTTATGGCGAGCCGGCAGCTTCTACTGTACAGGACAGGTACGGGGCACAAAATAATTTTTTATATAAAGGAGATATTCGGGCCGATGGTTATATACAGGTTACTATTGACAACCGCGGCTCACCTGTGCTCAAGAGTGCAGCCTGGCGAAAATCTATTTACCGCAAAATAGGCAACATCAATATTGTGGATATGGCAAAAGGTTTTGAAGGATTGCTGGCCATGAAACCATACATGGATAAACAAAGGGTTGCTGTTTGGGGATGGAGTGGCGGCGGATCATCTACATTGCACCTGCTGTTCAGGTATCCAAACCTGTTTCAAACAGGCATTGCCATTGCTGCAGTATCTAACCAGTTGTTTTACGATAATATTTACCAGGAGCGGTACATGGGCCTGCCACAGGAAAACAAAGATGATTTTATAAACGGATCGCCGGTTACGTATGCAAAAAATTTAAAAGGAAATTTGTTGTATATACACGGTACAGGAGATGATAATGTGCATTACAGCAATGCAGAATTATTGATAAATGAACTGGTAAAGTACAATAAGCAATTTCAGTTTATGTCCTATCCCAACAGAACACACAGTATATCGGAAGGTGCAGGCACTTTTGAACACCTCAGTACTTTATACACAAATTATTTAAGGGAACATTGCCCGCCGGGAGCAAGATAAATGACTACTGAATTTTTTTTTTTGAATACTCCAATAAACAACTCATCAATATTTTTTATTTAATTGCGGCATTGGATTTTGAAATATTTAGTATTACATTTATGTGTTACTTATTTCTAACCCAAACTAAAATTTATGAGTATCAAAATCAGAACAGGGATTATTGTAAGCTTGCTGGCAATATTCTCATCAACAAATATTTTAGCGCAAAACACAGTCAGCGGTAAAGTATCTGATAATTCAGGAAAAGGAATTTCGGGTGCATCTGTAACTGCCAGTGGTGGCCGCGGTGCCCTCACCAATGAAGATGGTGATTTTTCGATTGCACTTCCTAAGGGTGCCACAACGCTCACCGCATCTTTTGTTGGGTACACTTCACTATCAAAAGGTGTTACCGTATCAGGAAATATGAAAGTTGATTTTGTACTGCTCGTATCTGCAGGTGACCTGGGGGAGATCATTTTAACCACCGGTTCCCGTTCGCTGCCACGAAGTTCAATCAACACAGCTTTACCCATTGATGTACTGTCAAGCGCTGATTTGAAATCAACAGCACAAACAAGTTTCGATAAACAACTTCAATACCGGGTTCCCTCTTTCAACACCATCAATACCCCGGTAAATGATGCAACAACTTTACTGGATCCTTATGAAATACGTAACCTGGGGCCCAGCAGAACATTGGTGCTTATTAACGGTAAAAGAAAAAACCTGAGTTCATTATTATATGTTCAGTTTGCCCCAGGCCGTGGCGAAACAGGAGCAGATCTTTCTGCAATTCCTGTAGATGCCATTAAGCGGGTTGAAATATTGAGAGACGGTGCCTCGGCACAATACGGCTCCGATGCGATTGCTGGCGTTATGAATGTGATTTTAAAAGACAGGTATCAATACAGTACACTTACTATCAATGGCGGATTTACACATAAAGGGGATGGAGAAAATTATGGAGTCGCTTTTAATAGTGGTTCTAATATTGGCGCAAAGGGATTCGTTAATTATACGGTTGATTTCAGTCAGCAAAACAGTGCGGTAAGGTCTGGAACTATCCATGTACCTACAGAAATAGCTACATTTGGTGATCCCTCATTGCCCAATACTGATCCTGTAAATAAAGCAATAATTGATTTTTTAAAAGTATATCCTACCGGAAATAATATTAACGGATCTGGTGATATACAGGCTGGAAAATTTAATTATAACCTCGGTTTGGCAGCCGGTGAAAATGGACAGTTTTACAGTAATGCAGCATTAGTTTTTAAAAAAGCAAAAAGTTATGCAAACTACAGAACACCTTATTGGAGAACTGATGCCGGTTTATTACACAAGAGAATTCCTGGTGCACCTAATTATACCGGGGGCAATGATCCTTTGTACGAAGGATATATAGGTTATGTGCCAACATTTGAAGGTGATTTGTTTGATTATAATGCTACCCTCGGCTTTAAAAATGTACAAGGCGGGTGGACACATGATGCAGCAGTAACATTTGGGGGCAACCAGCAATTATATACTGTTGAAAATACAGTAAACCGTTCTTTGGGAGCAGCCAGCCCTACATCATTTAAACCCGGTGGTTACAATTTTTCGCATATTGTAGGAAACTACGATATTTCCAAATCTATAAATGATGATATCAGTATAGGTTTTGGTACTGAAGTAAGAAGAGAGACCTATAGAATTATTGCAGGGGATACTGCATCTTATTCAAAAGAGGGTTCAAACTCCTTTCCCGGTATCCGTGCAGAAAATGCCACTACAAACAGCCGTTTCAATATAGGTGCCTATCTTGATGCAACCTGGAATGTTACAAAAGACTTTTTACTGAACGGCGCAGTACGTGGCGAAAAGTACAGTGATTTTGGTGAGGCATTTGTATGGAAATTATCCAGCCGTTACAAACTTGCAAACGACAAAGTGGTGATCAGGGCTTCTGCTTCATCAGGTTTCAGGGCACCCACATTGCACCAGATATATGCACAATCTACACAGGCTTCTTTTGCAGGTGGTACCATTGTTTTATCGGGCTTATTTAACAACAGGAGTAAGCAGGCATTTGCTTTGGGTGTGCCCAGGTTAA
>JANNYY010000286.1:0-3966 GCA_031410355.1 Chitinophagaceae bacterium
AATGCCTGTTCGCATGGCTTTAAGCAACGCTCAAATAATTTATCGGCAAGCGCTTCAAATTTTGCACGGGTTAATTTTTTAACCAAATGCTTGGGTACACCATCAACCGCTGTTACATAAGGCAGGTTAATCTCTGTTTCGGTAGATGAAGAGAGTTCAACCTTTGCTTTTTCTGATGCTTCTTTTAAACGCTGCAGGGCCATCGGGTCTTTACGCAGGTCAATGGCTTCGTCGGCTTTAAATTCGTCGGCCAGCCAGTCCATGATCACTTTATCAAAATCATCACCTCCAAGGTGTGTATCTCCGTTTGTACTTTTTACTTCAAACACGCCATCACCCAGTTCCAAAACTGAAATATCGAATGTTCCTCCACCCAGGTCAAACACGGCAATTTTGTGATCTTTGCCACCTTTATCAAGGCCATAAGCCAAAGCGGCTGCGGTTGGTTCATTTACCACACGGCGAACATTAAGGCCGGCAATTTCTCCGGCTTCTTTGGTTGCCTGGCGCTGGGCATCGTTAAAATAAGCAGGCACGGTTATTACCGCATCGGTTACTTCTGCTCCCAGGTAATCTTCGGCAGTTTTTTTCATTTTCTGCAATACCATGGCGCTAATTTCCTGCGGGGTATATTGCCTGCCATCTATGTCAATACGAACCGTATTATTGTCACCTTTTACTACTTTATAGCTCCAATGGCTTATCTCTTCAGTTACTTCATCAAACCTGCGGCCCATAAAACGCTTAACACTGCTGATGGTGTTTTGCGAATTGGTAATGGCCTGGCGTTTAGCAGGATCGCCCACTTTACGCTCGCCATTTTTAAGAAAAGCCACTACCGACGGTGTTGTACGGCGGCCTTCTTCATTTGCAATTACTACCGGCTCGTTACCTTCCATTACGGAAACGCAACTATTGGTGGTTCCTAAGTCAATGCCTATGATCTTTCCCATGATATAAATTTTATTTTGTTCAAGGAGGAATGGCAATGATTATGCCATTTGGAAGATTGTGCAATTTTGGCAGATATGTGCGAAGTTGGAACGCTGATGACGCGGATTTGACGGATTTACAGGATTGTCCTGCTTCGCCGGATATTGGATTGCGGAAGTGATCCGGATTTTGCTGCAAAGCAGAAAAAAAATCTGTGCTGAGCCTGTCGAAGCATCATCTGCTAAATCTGCGTCATCCGTGTTCCATTTCTTACATCGAAGATGTGGCGATTTATCGCAGCACCGCCGGGTCTTCAATAACATACACGGTACTGTCTTTTAAATAAGGCATGTTTTGCCCGTAGGCGCTGTTGAATAAGTAGCGGAAAAAATTAACATTGCTGCCCGGTAAATTACCGGCATGTTCTTTACCGGCAGGCAACCTCACAAAGCACATATTATCGAAATTATAAGGGTCGTAATCGCCGGGGTTGTTGTAATCATAAAAACCATGGTCGCTCATGATGATAACTATGGCACCAGCATCGCCGGCGCTGATGGTTTTTACCAGGTTTGTAATGATGTTATTGGTGTATTTTAAATAAGACAGGTAAAGTGATTTATTATACAGGTCGGAGATCTGGTCAGGAGTATTAAAAATACCGGTACTATCCCGGAAATACTGCCCATGGGGCAGAAAGAAATGGGCATAACAAAATCGGGGTTGTACAGATACTGTTGCAGCAGTTTCTAAAACTTTTGCTTCCACCTGTTTATTATAATCATCACCCTTAAACAAAATATATTTTTTTATAAAGGGGATTTGAAACCTGCCGGTAACAAACCACCAGCCAAGGTTCTTAAGCAGGCGGATATGAAAAATCTTATTGGTAAGAAGGGCTGCATGAATAGGAAACAGGGTATTTGATTGCGATAATGCCGGGTTGTCTTTAATATCAAAGATGGAATAGTTTTTAATACTGTAATTCATGGATTTGAAAATAGAAAAAACCTGTGCATTTCTTATTTCGCCAAAACGGTGCTGAATATCAGGTTGCGTAAGAGATTGCTTTGTGTAATTTTCAGGAACGTAATGCATGTTTAAGATAGATGACATGCTGAAGGGTGTAAAATCGTAATTGGAAAATGTGGGCAATTGTTTAAAATTTTGCTGCTGCAGGAAACTGTACAGGCTGTCGTTTTTAAACCCAAAACTATCCTGCAGGCTTTTATAACCGGCATATTCATCAAACAGTAAAAAATACACGTTTGGCTTTTGCGTTACTTTAGACTGATTAAAATCTACAGGACCGGCAACAGTAATTTCTTTATAATTACGATGTGTTTGTAAAAGTAAAACGCCATCTGCAATACAAAATAAAAGGAACAGCATATTTAAATACAGGAACAGTTTTGGGTAAAGATATTTATGCCGTTTTATCCACCAGATAACCAAAATATTGATAACAAACAACACAGGAAGCAGTACAGTAAAGGATTGCAGGAACTTTAAAAACGGGGTGGTTTTAATAACATCGTGCATGGCGCCAAAAAAAGGTACCAGCCGGCAATGAAAAATATTACTAACGAGGTAAACAAATAATTTTTGCTGATAAACCAGGTGAGCACAAAAAACACCGCCATGCACCCCAAAATAACTGCGGCAACCTGCAGCACTTCATTTGCATTAAGATACCCGTAGTTTTCTACACTGCCGTGCAGGCAAAAAAACAAAACGAGCAAAAAAAGAAAGAAAGGTATTTTTTTTAAAAGATTCATTATATACGTTTCATTAAAAATAAAACCCGGTTGGTATTGCCCACTTTTTGCTCTTTTAAAATTTGATATTTTGCCCTAAAGATGGTTTTAAAATTTTCAACATGGTAATCATTAAAAATATCTTTACGGTTTTGCAGCAACAGTTTTACTTTTTCATCAGCCTTTGGTACAAATTCAATAATAAGATGTTCTGCCATTGGATGCAACCAATCTGCCACTAAAGTTAAAGGAACATTGTTGGCAATGGCCAGGTGATGCACCAATGCCAAAGCCAGCACCAGGTCTGCTTTAAGCCGGTCTGTTATGGAATCTCTTTCTGTATTGTTCCAGCCAATGGCAGGAGATGGCGTTGTAAGATCATTAACCAGCGGCAAAATATTTTGTTTGCCTGCTGCCTTTATTTTCAGGTACAGCTCATTAATACAATTGTTATCTGCATCAGTTGCAATCACATTTTTATCATCTGCAAAAAGCAAACTGAAATGCCCGTCGTTGGCACCAAGGTCAATTACATTGGTAAATTCAATTTCGCTGGTAAATGATTTGATTAATGCTGTTTTGGCATTTAGATAATCATCACCCAAAATAGTACCGGTATAATAATCATCCCAGGTTGTCTTTATTTTTTTGGGCGATAGTTTTTGAACAAAACTTTCCAGGCCCTTTAATAATATTTGCAGTTTTTGTTTTGAAAAATTATTTTCGCTGCCGGGTTTTTGTTTTTGTTTGCCCGAAAATTTTGCCTGCAGGTGAATGTGTAAAAAGGTATTCAAATTCCACCGCGATCTTTGGGGCAATAAGCTAACCAATACATCCAACGGTATGCCGTTGGGATAAACTGTAAAAAGTTTATTGGTACCGGGATGGCAATAATGCATGAGCAGCAAGGGCGCTAAAAAACATTCGCTGAACTGGTGGTATGCGATCCAGGGTTTTCCTGCTTCATAATTTTCAAAAGAAAGGGTATCAATAAAAACGGGTTTGCCTTTGTGAAACTGGATATTAAAAGGCGTTGCATCTTTCAGTATCATGCCTTTTTTTAAAGATGCAATTACAATTTTAAGTGTAAGCAGCGCAGCATCTTTCCACATATCAAAACTCCATTCGTAAGGATAATTAATGAATGGGATTTGTTCGGGAAGCAGCACTCTCCCATCTGTAAAACCGGGTGCAAAAGTTTCAGTAATTTCTGTGTGAGCAACAAGCATTGCTTTTTTTACCAGCTCATCATACAAACCACTGTTCATTAATTTTG
>JANNYY010000287.1:0-3704 GCA_031410355.1 Chitinophagaceae bacterium
CTAAGTTTAAGCGGCGTGCCATGTTTATCAATCAGCGCTTTTATATCCACATCATTGTATTGCAAATAATCATTCTTCAGTTTAAAATCTTCCTGCGGAAAATTAAATGTTTGCTGTACAAGGCTATCGTAAGTATTATTCATTAATTGATTTACCTGTTTTGATGTAGAGATATTTTTACAAAAGTAACAGAATACACATATTTACACATAAAAAAAACCGGCGTGACTGATCACAACCGGTTATATACTTTCATACAGCCAATTATTTAACTGAATCTACTAATTTCTTAAATGTTTCAGGCTCATTCATGGCCAGGTCTGCTAAAACCTTACGGTTAAGGTCAATTTTCTTAACAACAAGTTTATTAATGAACTCACTGTACGTCATCCCTTCTGCTCTTACGGCTGCATTAATACGTGCGATCCATAAAGTGCGGTATTCACGCTTTTTTAATTTACGGCCAACGTAACTGTACGTTAAACCTTTTTCCATTACGTTTTTGGCAACGGTATATACATTTTTGCGCTTACCATAATATCCTTTGGCAGCTTTTAATATTCTTTTGCGGCGGGCCCTGCTGGCTACTGCATTTACTGAACGTGGCATATTTTAATTTTTTTAAAGTTAATAGTTTGATTTGCTAATAGCTTATAGCCATTAGCTGTTAGCTGTTAGCTTATTTCATCCCTAATAAGCGTTTCACAAAATGCATGTTGGCATCACTAACCATACCATCTTTACGCATATTACGCTTGCGTTTTTTTGATTTTTTGGTTAAGATGTGACGTTTGAAAGCTTTTTGAAACATGATCTTACCGGAGCCGGTAACTTTAAAGCGCTTCTTGGCGCTGCTGTTGGTTTTAACCTTTGGCATTACATAACTGTTTTAGTTACTCCCTGCTGGCGTCCTGATAACTATCGGGAACTTGATAGAGCCTTGTGGGAAATGTCTGAAAAAGATAATTTTCTTTTTCGGGCGGCAAAGATAAGGGGAAATGGGGAGAAATGGAGGTGTTTGTGGAAGATTTTTGAGACTGGCTATAGTGCTCTCTTAGGCAGAAATTACCGGCTTGTTTAAAAGTAAACATTTTGCCATTTTAAACTTTCATATTCTTTTGGGGATGTGTATCCAAAAAGATTGCCTGAAAACCCACCACTATTAAGCAACTTATTCCAATTCGTTTTGTATTTTACCTTTTAAAAATGTGGATAACTTTTTTATTAATTAAAAATGTATATTTATTGTTTATCAATAAATATTTATCTATATTTACATAATAAATCAAAATCAACAAAAAATGAAAACAAGAACAATCCTAATAATATTGTATGTCCTTTCCTGGATAATATTTATTGGTGTATGTATAGAGGCTGGAGCCTTTATAGTTAATGCTATTTTTGCATTGGCAAACCCTGCCTTTGTTATGCATCTTTGGCAGCAAGTTGATTTATCAGATCTCTTCAAATACGACCACGGGTATTTTTTTGTAGTAACCTTAATCATGAGTATTGTAGCGGTGATGAAAGCGTGGCTATTTTACCTGATTATAAAAATTTTACACAATAAAAAACTAAATATAGCTCAGCCTTTCAGTAAGGAAGTTCGGCGTTTTATTTTTCTCTTATCATATATAGCGTTAGTGATTGGTTTATTCTGCGGATATGGTGTTAAATATAGTGGGTGGTTAATTAGGCAAGGTGTGAAAATGCCCGATACGCATTATTTACGTTTTGGCGGAGCTGATGTGTGGCTGTTTATGGCGGTTATACTTTTTGTAATTGCACAGATCTTTAAGAGAGGAATCGAAATTCAAACTGAAAACGAATTAACCGTATAAACCATGCCGATAATTGTAAACTTAGATGTAATGATGGCCAAACGTAAAATGTCATTAAATGAGCTTGCGGAAAAAGTAAACCTGACCTTATCTAACCTTTCTATATTAAAAACAGGTAAAGCAAAAGCCGTTCGTTTCAGTACGCTTGAGGCTATTTGTAAAGCTTTGGACTGCCAGCCCGGAGATATTTTGGAATTTGGGGAGTGATTTGTTACAATTATGCATGTTGAATAACTTACTCATCCATCCCCTCCCCACCCTCAGGCGTCTTACTCGAATTCTTCAGCATCAGGTTTATCGTATCAATCTCCGCAGGTGTAAAATAACGCCATTTGCCGGGTGGCAAATTGTTTAAAGTTATATTCATAATACGGGTGCGTTTCAGGCTTTCAACATTATAACCTAAAGCCTCACACATGCGGCGTATCTGGCGGTTAAGGCCCTGCATTAAAATTATTTTAAAGCGGTTTGGGCCTTCCTGCTTCACAAAACATTTTTGGGTAATGGTTCCTAAAATACGAACCCCGTTGCGCATTTTATTGATGAAGTCCACAGTGATCGGTTTATCAACAGAAACGATATATTCCTTTTCGTGCTGGTTACCGGCACGCAAAATTTTATTCACGATATCACCGTCGTTGGTTAAAAAGATGAGGCCTTCGCTGCGTTTATCTAATCTGCCAATGGGAAATACCCTGGTTTTAAAATTTACAAAATCAATAATGTTGGTTTTGTCTTTAAGATCGGTAGTACAGGTAACGCCTTTAGGTTTATTGAGTGCCAGGTAAACCGCAGTTTGCTTTTTTTTGATGGGTTCACCATCTACCAACACCACATCATTTTCTTTTACCCTGTTTCCTTTCGTTGCTTCTACTCCATTGATGGTAACGCGGAGTTGTTCAATATATTTATCCGCTTCTCTACGGGAGCAGAAACCTGTTTCACTGATGTATTTGTTTAAACTGGTATCCATGGTTGTGCAAAAATAAAAAAGGGAAGCAAGAACTTCCCTTAAATTTTTTATGCCTCGTAAAACTATAACCTGCTTGCCTCCTGTTGTTTTCTTTTAGATAATTTGGCTTTTGGTGCAAACATTACCAACATCCTTTTTCCTTCCATTTTTGGCAAGCCTTCCAAAGCACCAACATCTTTTAACCGGTCGGCAAATTTTAATAATAACAATTCACCTCTTTCTTTAAACATAATGGCACGGCCTTTAAACTGTACGTGGGCTTTTACCTTATCGCCATCACTTAAAAATTTTTCGGCGTGTTTTACTTTAAATTCAAAGTCATGATCATCTGTATTGGGTGTAAAGCGAATCTCCTTAACCTCGCTGGTCTTCGATTTCGCTTTCATTTCCTTCTTCTTCTTCTTTTCTTCGTAGAGGAATTTATTGTAGTCAATGATTTTACAAACGGGAGGTTTGGCACCGGGAGAAATCTCTACAAGATCCAGTTCCTGCTCTTTGGCAATTTTAATTGCTTCGGCAAGTGAATAAACACCTGGTTCTAAATTTTCGCCAACCAAACGCACTTCAATTGCTCTTATCATGTGGTTGGTACGATGTTCCTGTTGTTGTTCTTTTTTAAAGCGGGGGTTAAAGGTGCCCCGGGGTCTGGGTGGAAATGCCATTTATTATTTTTAGTTTACAATGTTGTTTTTTTGGGCTAAGAGGCAAAAGGAAAAAAGAGAATCTCATTTTATTCAAAGCTTTCAGCAAATTATTTATTTAAAGTTATAAATCCAAAAGAAAATTAATGTCTTAAGAAAATTCTTAAAAAAATAATATGCTAAAAGCTTTGAAGGAATAAAACAGGATTTTCTTTTCCTCTTTTGTCCTCGTAGCAAAAAAAAAACAAT
>JANNYY010000288.1:0-4035 GCA_031410355.1 Chitinophagaceae bacterium
TCGCGGTTTAAATCTTCATACAGCCCTTCAATAGGCCTGCCTGTTGTGGGGTCATAAACCTGCTTGAAAACAAAATAGGCATAAGGGCTGTAGCCTACATTAAACCTGCCAATATTATTTCCTGTCCCGCCCGATATGCCACTTACTTCTATACCTTTAAAATTAGGATCCTGTTGTTTCAGCAGGTTTGTAATTTCTCTTGTATTATAAGTAAAGTTGAATCCAAATTCCCAGGTGAAATTTGGCTTTTTAACCGGTACCGTATTCAGTGTAAATTCTACGCCTTTATTTTCCATATTACCAACATTGGTAAATAACTCAATATTAAAGTTACCGCCCGCTGCAACCGGCACAACACTCAGCAGGTCTTTTGTTTTTTTGAAATAATAATCTACCGAACCTGATATCCTGTTATTCAATACACCAAAATCAAGTCCTACATTTGATGTAGTGGTGCTTTCCCATTTCCTGTCGGGGTCGTAAGCCGAAGGACGTAAAAAACTATAGTATGTATTACCAAACTGGTATTGAGCAGAAGAATTACTCCTTGCATAATAAGGCAGGTAAGAATAGTAAGGAATTCCATCCTGTTGGCCGGTAGTACCCCATCCTAATCTTAATTTCAGTTCACTTAATACATGAACAGATTTAAAGAAATCTTCCTTTAACTTCCAGGCTGCAGCTACAGCGGGGAAATAACCAATCCTGTTTTCTTTGGCAAATTTAGAACTGGCATCCCTGCGCAAAGAAGCGGTTATTAAATATTTATTAGCCACAGAAATATTTACTCTTCCCAAATAAGATTCCAAACGGTATTCAGGTTTGTCAGTAAGGAAGGTCGGTTGTGTTCCGGCAATTGTATCTTTCCTTTGCGGGTTAACAGGATCAGCAATTGGCCTGTAACTGAAAGATGCAAAATTTGTAACTTCAGTTATAAAATCCTGGTAGGTGTGTCCAACCAATACATCAACTTTTGTATTCAGTTTTTTTAATTCTTTACTGTAAAAAAGCTGTATGTCTGTAATGGTATTTTTTTTCTTTTGCTCATAATGTGTTTTTCTTCCACCATTTTTAAAATTAGTAGCTAATGACGGATCTATGTTGTCTTCTCCGCTGCCACTGGAATTATCTAAACCCAGGTTAAACATAACATGCAGATCGGGAAACCAATGAATTTTATAATCAAGCTGTACGTTTCCTACTACCCTGTTTACATTTGATTTATTATCTCTAAGGTTTAACAGCGCTACCGGATTTCTTGTAGCCAGTTCTATAGCTGTATCATTTGACTGCAGCCATTCATAATACCCGCCATATTTATTATACTTACCATCAGCCGATCTTACCGATTGGGTAGGATCAAAAGAAATTGCTGAACCAATTGCCCCGCCATCTGCAAAATTATTTTTTGTATTGCTTACTTTTAAAGCCAGGTTAACGCTTAAATGATCGTCTAAAAATTTAGGGTTCAGGTTTAATGAACCACTAAACCTTTTAAAATTATCTGTTCTTAAAATACCATCCTGGTTTAAGTAACCCAGCGAAGCCCTGAATGGTATATTTTTAATAGCGCCACTGGCACTGATGTTATTATCCCATCCAAAAGCAGCACGATAAATTTCCTTTTGCCAGTCAGTATTGGCAGTACCCAATATGTTCTTGAATGTATTGTTGCCGCTTTTTGCAGCATCTGCATTAATAATTGCCCTTACTTCATCTCCGCTGAGCACTTTAACGGTTTTACCAATAATGCCTGTTGATACCTGTGTATTATAATTATAAATTACTTTACCTTTTGATCCTTTTTTTGTTGTGATGATAAGCACACCATTTGATGCCCTTGATCCATACAATGCAGTAGCCGAGGCATCTTTTAATACCGACATTGATTCAATATCATTTGGGTTAATGGTATTTAAAAGGTTTGCAGAACCACTGATGCCATTACCTTCTACAGGTACACCATCAATAACTATTAATGGGTCGTTACTTGCACTGAGTGAAGAGCCTCCCCTGATACGTATCTTGCTGCCACCACCCGCAGAACCACCGCCGGTTGTGATTTGCAGACCGGCAACCTTGCCCTGCAGCAATTGTTCAGATGAATTAACAACGCCTTTTTGAAAATCTTTAGCCGATACAGAGGTTACTGCACCAGTAAGATCGCCTTTACGTTTGGTACCATAAGCCACCACAACCATTTCATCAAGCTGCTGGCTTATTTGAGCCAGGCTTACATTTACAGTTGAGGAGCCGGATACGGTTACCTGCATCACAGCAAAGCCTACTGAACTGACCATTAAAGTAGCGTTTGCAGGGGCATTAATTTTAAATGTACCGTCGGATGCAGTTTGTGTAGCGGTGTTGGTGCCTTTTACAGAAACCGTTGCACCCGCAACCGGCATTCCGTCTTTTGAATCAGTTACTTTACCGGTGACTGAATTTTGAGAAAATGATGCCAGTGAGAGCAGGATCATTGTACAGCACAGTAATAATTTTGGGAAATTTTTTCTCATAAAACAAGCTTTTCGTTTTAAAAAATTAGCAATCGTAAATAATGTGTATAAAGTACACAATATAGGGCTTTTTTTGAATTATCAATTATTTGTTAAAAACTTTTATAAATAATTTGCAGCCGGGCGTCTAAAAATCAATCCCAACCCATTTTTTCTTTTTCTTCTCGTATTTATTGTAATTAAAATTGTAGAGCTTGCCAGGGCGGTGAGGAACTTCCTGCTCCATTTCATTTATATCAACCAAAAAGTCCATGGCAAAAAATTTCTTACGGAAATTACGCCGGTCCATCTTAATATCTAAAATAGATTCATACACATTCTGCAACTCCCGCAGTGAGAATTTTTTTGGCAACAGGCTGAATGCCAGCGGATGTTCCTGCACACGCCTTTGTAACTGTTCGTAACTGGTGTCTAATATTTGTTTATGATCAAAAGCCAGGTCAGCTATATCATTTACATCATGCCAGTGGAGCTCGTTATCTAAAATTTTTAATTTATGATGCTGGATATTAATAAGAGAATAATAAGCTACCGTTACCACCCTGCCTGCCGGATGCCGGTTAAGGCAGCCAAAAGTTTTAACCTGCTCCAGGTAAACATCATCAAGCCCGGTACGCTGTTTTAAAATACGTATGGCGGCTGAATCCAGTTCTTCTTTCGGATCAACCAGGTCGCCCAATAAAGACCATTTACCCAGAAATTTTTTAAGATCACTTCTTATTAATAATACCTTAAGTTTATTTTCATCGAATCCAAAAATTACACAATCAACAGACAGGGCAATACGATTAATGCTTTCAACTTCTGACTGTATAGCTGACAGTGTTTTGATATGCTGTGACTGGGTTGTATGATTAGTGTTAGCCATGTGCATTTTATACTGCTTCTTTTACTTAATATTTTACAAATTTTACAACATTGCCCCTGTTGTTTTGTGTTAACAAAAGAAAGTAAACACCTTTTGCCAGCGTTTCAAACTGTTGAGTTATTGCTAACTGGTATTGCCCGTTTATCTGGCTCCTGTTTAACAGTGTTTGCAATCGCTGCCCTTGGAGAGTAAATACTTCAATAGTTACGTTTCCATTTCCAGGTAATGTATAATCTATTATCGCATTTCCGCTAACGGGATTGGGAGATATTTTAATGCCGTAACCATCTTTAAGATTGGTTATTTTATTGTTGTGCACTTTTGTGGTAAACTGTGCTGTACTATAAGTATTAACCGGGGTTGCAGAGCAATTTGCACTAACCCGCCACTCGTACAAAGTTGCCGGTGCCAGATTTGCCTGTGCTACAGACCCTACGCTTATACCTGTTGCAACATTTATCCATACTCCCGAAACAACAGGTTTATAATCAACCTTGTAAAAATTACCGGGCAAAACAGTCCAGTTAAATACCACCGAACTGGTGGTGATATTTGTAACATTTAAACCGGTTGCAGCAGCAGGTGTTGCAGTTACGGTAACATTAATAACAGCCCTTGGCCCTTCGCCACAATTGCCCGACTGGCTAACAT
>JANNYY010000289.1:0-5671 GCA_031410355.1 Chitinophagaceae bacterium
GGTCCCGGGATACCGGAAGAAGCAGGTTTGTTGTTGCCATTGATACAAGAATATGCGGCAACAAAATCAATACTGGGGGTGTGTTTAGGACACCAGGCTATTGCAGAAGCATTTGGAGGAACGCTTACAAATTTAAGCACAGTTTTTCATGGAGTCGCTACGCCCATCCGGGTGAGTCACCCCCAGAGTGTGACTCACCCGGATGGGGCGGCTTGCCAGTTGTTTAAAGGTTTGCCCGATGTAATTGAAGTTGGCCGTTATCATAGCTGGATTGTTAATGAGGATGATTTTCCATCAGTGCTGGAGATAACAGCAAAAGATGATAATGGATACATCATGGGATTACAGCACAAAGTTTTTGATGTGCAGGGCGTACAGTTTCACCCGGAGAGTGTGTTAACCCCGGATGGAGAAAAGATTATGAGGAATTGGCTTAATGTCTGAACCACGATTTTAAACTGATTAACTGATAAAACTGATTTATTATGGAATATAAATACAGCGATATAACGGAGAAAGTTTTAAGAGCGGCAATGAATGTGCACTCAATTTTAGGAAATGGTTTTCAGGAAGTGATCTATCAAAGAGCATTGGAAATTGAATTCAGGTTGTCAGGAATAAATTTTGGAAGAGAAGTTAGTATTCCTATTTTTTATAAAGACCAGTTAATATGAGAAAGAAGGGTTGATTTTTTAGTTGAAGGTAAAATATCTGTTGAATTGAAAGCCATTGTGCAATTGGAAAATGTTCATTTAGCGCAGGGAAAAAACTATTTGGAAGCTTTTAATCTTTAAGTTGGGTTATTAATAAATTTTGGCGCAAATAGTCTTGAGTGGAAAAGACTGTTTAACAATAAGTATAATCCTGAAAGGGCATCAGTAAAATAAGCCCAATCAGTAAAATCATGGTTCCGACAATGAAAAAGATTCTAAACTATTTATTCGAACATAAAAGCCTGTCACGAGAGCAGGCCAAAGAAGTATTAAATAATATTTCTAAAAATGTTTATAGTGATACAGAGATCGCAGCATTTATCACCGTGTATTTAATGCGCAGCATTACCATTGAAGAGCTGCAGGGTTTCCGGGATGCGCTGATGGAACTTTGTGTACCTGTAGATTTGAACGGACAGGATGTGATTGATATTGTAGGCACAGGCGGCGATGGAAAAAACACGTTTAATATTTCAACACTGAGTTCTTTTATTGTTGCAGGTACGGGTACTAAAGTTGCCAAACATGGTAACTATGGCGCTTCATCCATCAGTGGCAGCAGCAACGTGATGGAGCAGTTGGGTTATACTTTTAAAAAAGATAATGATGTGTTGAACAAAGAACTGGACGAAGCCAATATCTGTTTTTTACATGCACCCCTGTTTCACCCTGCATTAAAAGTTGTGGGGCCAATAAGAAAAAACCTGGGTGTGCGTACTTTTTTTAATATGCTTGGGCCCATGGTTAATCCGGCTTCTCCAAAATACCAGTTGGTTGGCGTGTATAATTTAGAGATGGCGAGAATTTATAATTATTTATTGCAACAGGGCAACAGCGCTTTTACCATCATTCACAGCCTGGATGGTTATGATGAGATATCTTTAACAGGCGATATTAAAGTAATTACCAATGCCGGTGAAAAAATTTACAGTGCAGAGGATTTAGGTAAACGTACAGTGAGCCCGGCAGATATTCATGGTGGCAATTCTGTTGAAGAAGCTGCAAAAATTTTCGTAACTATTTTAAAAGGAGCGGGAACTTGGGCACAGAATGCCGTGGTGCTGGCCAATTCAGCCATGGCATTGCAATGCACCGGTAAATATGAATCTTATGATGCCTGTTATCAAATGGCAGTGGAGAGCCTGGAAAGCGGGAGGGCTTATCAATCTTTACAAAAACTAACAGGCAGGTAGTTATGAATATTTTAGATAAAATAATTAAATTTAAAAAAGAAGAGGTAGTAAGAAATAAACAACTTGTTTCCCTGGAGGCATTAAAACAGCAGGAATATTTTTACCGGCAAACATTTTCATTAAAACAATTTTTGCTTGATGAAACCAAAACCGGGATTATTGCAGAGTTTAAAAGAAGATCACCATCCAAAGGAATTATAAACGACAGTGCCTCCGTGCTGGAAGTAACAACCGCTTATACAAATTATGGGGCATCGGGTTTGTCTGTTTTAACGGATATGGAATTTTTTGGAGGTAATGCTGATGACCTGCGCAAGGCAAGGGTAAATAATATCCCCATCCTGCGTAAAGATTTTATTATTGACGAATACCAGTTGGCAGAGGCTAAGGCAATGGGTGCCGATGTTATTTTATTGATTGCTGCCTGCTTAACGCCGGAAAATGTGCAGGAATTGGCTTTCTTTGCTAAATCTTTGCAACTGGAAGTATTATTGGAAATTCATTCAGAAGATGAACTACAGCATATTTGTGATGAAATTGATTTTGTGGGGGTTAACAACCGTGATCTGAAAACCTTTGCCGTTGATATCAACAGGTCTGTTTCCTTAGGTAAACAAATAGCTGCGGATAAAATAAAGATTGCTGAAAGCGGGATAGATAGTATTGAAACAATTTGTACCTTCAAAAATGCGGGGTTCAAAGGTTTTTTAATGGGCGAATATTTTATGAAACAACCCAACCCAACGATTGCTTTTGCTGAATTTATTAATCAACTTAAAGCAAAAGTATTATGAGAGTAAAAGTTTGCGGTGTTACTAAAGAAGAGCAGTTGATACAACTGTACGAGGCAGGGGTATCCTTTGCCGGGTTTAATTTTTATACCAAATCACCAAGGTATGTTTTACGGCACATGACCACCAGCCAGATCCGGAGGGAAAATAAAATAAATAAGGTTGGTGTTTTTGTGAATGCCTCGATTGAAGAAGTGTTGCAAATGGTAGATGAATGCCGGTTGCACATGGTTCAGTTGCATGGCGATGAATCGCCCAGGTTCTGCGAAAAGATAGCTGATTATATTTCGGTGGTGAAGGCTTTTCGTTTTAGTGAAACAGATAATATTGGGTGGCGGCTACAGGAGTACATGGAATATTGCGATATGTTTATGATTGATACGGAAGGTGTAGGTTACGGCGGCACCGGCAAAAAACTGAACCTGGAAAAAATGGAAGGTGTAATTACCGGCAAACCTTATTTTTTAAGCGGTATAATTGAGCCGGAAGATGCAGAAAAGTTAAACAGCTTTGCAGAAAAGCCAGAATCTAAAGCTTTGTTTGCAATTGACATTAATACAAAATTTGAAGTGATAACAGGCGTAAAAAATATGAAACTGATAAAAGAATTTATACAAAAACTAAAATAAAAAATACATGAACACGAAAGTTTGCGGCATTACACAATTAAAACAATTGCAACAGTTAGACGGGCTGGATATTGATTTTGCAGGATTGATATTTTATAAAGATTCTCCCCGTTATGTGGGCGATAAAATTGCAAAGGAAGACCTGAAAAATTCTGATTTCGACCTTAAAAAAGTAGGTGTGTTTGTAAATTCTAATTATGACGAGATCATGCAGGTTGTGGAAGATTACGGGCTTGATGTGGTACAGTTGCATGGCGATGAAAGCCCCGACCTGTGTGAAGAATTATCAGAAGATGTGGAAGTGATAAAAGCCTTTAAAGTAAGTGACAGTAAGGTTTCTATTGATGAGATGGTAGCCGATTATGATGAGGTATGCGATTATTATTTGTTTGATACTGCTTCATCGGATGTTGAAGGAGGCACAGGCAAACAGTTTGACTGGAAACTGCTGAGCAAAGCCAAAATTGAAAAGCCTTTCTTTTTAAGCGGTGGCATTGGGGTAGATGATATTGCTAAAGTTAAAGCATTCAAACACCCCGATTATTATGCAGTGGATATTAACAGCAAGGTGGAGAAAGAACCGGGGGTGAAAGATATGGCTTTGGTTTTACAGTTCAGGCAGGGGTTGAAGAAGTAAGCTCAAAGAAAATAAAGTAAATTTGAAATAATATCATTGTATGCCAACGTTATCCATGTTTTTCGGTTTAATAATCAGGATGTATTATGGTCCAAAAGAACATAAGCTACCGCACATTCATGTTTACTATGGTTAGTACACTGCTACTGTAAAAATTGAAGATTGTGAGATTGGAGAAGGCAAACTACCAGCTAAACAATTAAGGCTGGTGGCAGCATGGATAGAAATACACCGGGAAGAATTAATAGCCGATTGGATATTGTGCCAGAACGGCGAAAAACCTTTTCCTATTGAACCTTTAAAATAAAAAGCTATGTATTTTGCAGTAACGGAAGTAACTCCTTTAGAAAATTATATGCTTAACCTGAAATTTAAAAATGGTGAAGAAAAGGTTTTTGATATGAAACCATACCTCGAAACCGGCATATTCAAAGAACTTAAGGATGAAACTCTTTTTAGAACAGTTAAAGTGAGTTTTGATACGGTGGAATGGGCTAATGAAGCAGATATTGATCCCGAAACTATATACAAGGATAGCGTGGCCTTGCAACATGTTTAACTTCAGGTTGTTTTTCTTAGTAGGAGTTCAAAATAATAACAAATAAATGGTTGTATGATTACAGTACGACATGCAACAGAAAATGACTTGCCACAGATACTGGATATTTATAACGATATAATAAAAAACACAACAGCAGTTTATTATTACGAACCGCATACTTTGGAGATGCGCAAGGCCTGGTTTGATGAAAGACAGAAATGGGGCTTTCCAATATTTGTGGCAGAAGAGAATGATATTATTTTAGGTATGAGCACTATTGGCCCTTTTCGTGTGCCAACAGCTTATAAATATTCGGTAGAGAACACAGTGCATGTTGCGGCACATGCAAGAGGGAAGGGGATTGGCAAACTATTGCTGGCACCGCTTATTGAAGCTGCAAAGGAATTAGGCATGCATACCATTATTGCTGGTATTGATGCTTCAAATGGAGTGAGCCTGCACCTGCATAAAAGTTTTGGTTTTGAAGAAGTGGCGCATTTTAAGCAGGTTGGTTTTAAGTTTGAAAGATGGTTGGATCTGAAATTTTTGCAGTTGATGTTAACCCCGTCTTAAACTTCGTTCATTCTTCTGCCACCAGAGAACATCATGAGAAGGAATGGAGAAGATTGATAGGAAACTTTAATCTATAAAACTGTTTACTTAACCCCGACAGCGGTTGAAAACCCTGTCGACGGTTTATACAGAAGAAAAATTTGTATAAAAAAGAGGAATGATTAATTTGTTAAAAAAAATACCGGTTTATATAAAAATATATAACAACAAAATTGAGATTACTAATCTTGTTACAGGGGATACTGTTTCTGGTTTACCGGTCAAAAAATTTTCTACTGACAGGATTGTAATTTCTGATTTTAATATTATACAGGAATTAATACGTTCTTTATTGAAAGAGTTATTCTTAATAAAATCATTCCTACCCCTACAGCTTAAAATATTAATGCAGCAAATGGAAAAAGTGGATGGTGGACTTTCAGAACTTGAAAAGAGAGGGCTAAGGGATTTGGCTGAACAGGCAGGTGGAGTTTATGTGGCCCTGGTTGATCATACCAGAAAATTATCTGCTGATGAAGCATTGTCAGAACTCATTTATAGTAAGTAAGAATATTTGTAAAATAATCAATAGATTTTTTTTGCAAAACATAAGTT
>JANNYY010000290.1:0-1996 GCA_031410355.1 Chitinophagaceae bacterium
TTTCCTTAGTGGTATCAACACCGCCTGTAGGCATGAATAACAGTTTTGGAAAGATATCTTTAATGCCGCTTAAAAAAGATGGCCCCAGCATATTGCCGGGAAAAAGTTTGATGAATTTTACACCTGCATTTTCGGCAGCAATAATTTCAGATGGGGTCATACAACCCGGCGCATAAAATATATCATTGGCTACTGCATAGTCAGCAACTTCTTTCACGAACCCGGGACTTACCAGGAAATCGGCGCCTGCACTCATATAATCAGTGGCCTGCTGCATGTTCTTAATGGTGCCAACGCCAAGCAACATACCCGGCATTTCTGCATTTCTTATTTCCACCATTTTTTTAAAGTTGGCCAGTGCAGCATCGCCGCGGTTGGTATATTCCACTGCCATGATACCTGCTGCAAACAATGCTCTTAATGTTTCAAGGCTTATTGTTTCATCGGAGTTAAAATACAAGGGAAGCATTCCCTGTTTTACAATGGCATCTGATACTTGTTGTGATTTACTCATTTTTACTTTTTATGTTTTGGGCTAAAGGCCGTTTAAAATTTTTATTAATTCCCGGCATAAATGCCGGGGCAATTCAAATCTTTACTTTGATTACCAGCTTTTTTATTTCCCCATCTCCAATCATGGGTGCGTGCACATCTTCTGGAAAAAATATAGCAAACTGTCCATCGGTTAATTGAAAAAACATATCCGGTTGTTCGTTGTATAACTGAACATCTTTATCAGGATTATAACCGCCGTTTTCTATGGTGCATTTTTCTCTCGGCTTCCAGCCAATGGTTTCTACACCTTTAATGCAAAGCTGAATGTCGATATTATTATTATGACATTCAAATTTTGCTACGGATGATTCGGCTGCTACGCCTGGTTTGTTGGAAAAAATTGCTTTTAATCCTTCTGATATTTCTGATTTTCCATCGGGTTCATTTGCAAGGTCGGTGGCATTAATAAATTCAAATGCTTTTGCAAATAGAGGGTGAATGGAATAATATTTATGTGCATTGGCAACTGTGTCTATTATCATAGTTTTTTGTTTGACCTCACCCCAACCCCTCTCCTCCTTCGACAAGCTCAGGACGTCGGGAACTGGAATTGGGCAGTTCTTAAATTCAATGTTTTATTCTAATCCAATTCTACTTTGCCATTGGCTTCAATAACACTTCGACTTCGCTCAGTGCTCAATTAAGATCAACTGTACAAGAGTGCCCCGCTTATTTCGGGATAAACTGTGCCAATGAAGCTAAATAGAAATTCTTAAGTTCGGTACACAAAAAAATAAAAACATAATCTTCGCTAATATCTCCTCCTCTATTCCCCCTTTAGGGGTTTAGGGGGCGTGTTCTTAACGTTGCACCCTTCCACTTCCATCACCTTTCATCAGTTCTTTTACATCGCTTAATGTAGCGTGATTTAAATCGCCGGGGATGGTATGCTTTAAAGCACTTGCTGCCACACCAAACTCAGCAGCTTCAGGCATTGGCATCCCGGTAACCAGGCCATAAATAAAACCACTCGCAAAAGAATCACCACTTCCTACACGGTCAACAATTCGTACTTCATATTTTTTGGTGTGATAAAATTCTGTTCCGTCATATACCAGGGCACTCCATCCATTGTCGCTTGCACTGTGGCTTTCACGCAGTGAAGAAGCAATATATTTAAACCCAAAACGCTCTTTCATTTGTTTAAACACATCCTTAAAGCCATCAAGATTTAATTCGCCTTTTGTAACATCAGTATGTGCTGCTTTAAAACCCAAACACAGATCGGCATCTTCTTCATTACCTATACAAACATCAACATGCTCACAAAGTTTCGTCATGATCACTCTTGCTTTTTCTTTGGTCCATAATTTTTTACGGAAATTCAGATCTATACTTGTGGTAATACCTTTTGCTTTAGCAGCTTTTAAAGCAGCTTCAGTTAAAGCAGCAGCTTTATCGCTTAACGCAGGCGTAATGCCTGTTGTATGAAACCAGTCGG
>JANNYY010000291.1:0-1813 GCA_031410355.1 Chitinophagaceae bacterium
TGTTCAGCAAGGGCCAAAAAATCTTTTCCTGTCTTTTGATCCACCACTTCTGATAACCTTGTTTTCAGGAAATTATTTTCCTGCTTAAAAAAATCAATAGACCGGCTCCACGTTTTATTCTCGTGCTGAAACTGCTGAGACTTCGATATTTTTACCGCATCCATAATACTTTGCCATCAGGCACCCATTTTTTAAAATTGTAAGTGTTATAAAATTAATTGTATTGCCATCCATATAGCAGAATATTAATCACAGCTTCAAATGACTTTGGTCAGGATTTGCCACATTCCACCATCTCCTTATTACCCGTATTGATCTTTGGACTGATATAGGGAATACCCAATCCCATACCCCGTAATATCAACAGGCAGGCCACCAGCGCTATAACGAATGGGTATGCCTTTCGCACGCTTATTCGAAATCCGGTACTTAAACAGTTTCCAAAAAAAGCAACCGCCCACATTACCGGCAGTGTTCCCAATCCAAATGAAGCCATGAAGACTGTACTGTTTACCAGGTTACCACTTGCCACCGCACCGGCAAGGGCCATATACACAAGCCCGCATGGTAATAAACCATTTAACAGCCCAATAAGGAATAAGGAAAAGAATTTCTTGCTTGTGTACAGGCTGCCCAATGCTTTCCTCAATCTTGCAAAATAATTATTAATACCCGGCAACGGCAAGCGCATGGTCTTAAAACGCTTTCCTGCTAACAGGAACAAAAGGATCAGTGAACCCATACTGACCGAAAGCCATTGTTGCAGGCCAAACAATGCAAATGATTTACCGATCATACCAACACATAAACCGATAAATGAATAAGTAACTACCCTGCCTGCATTATATAACAAGGTTCCTGAAAATTTAACGCCCAGGTTATCGTTGTTGATTGGCAATGACAATGCAAGCGGCCCACACATGCCAACGCAATGAAAGCTTCCAAGCAACCCCAGTACCATCCCTGCTGTTATTATTTCTAACATGGAAATCTCTTTTCACGGCCTGCAGGTGCAGGCCTGTTATAAAAATAATTTTTCTTCGTAATAATATTGTTTACCGTCCCAAAGCCAACTGATATGCAACTCAAACAGTCCTTTGTAATTGGCGGGGATATTCAGCGTAAGCAAATTATCCTGCAAAGTAAAGTGCTGCTTCATATCTTTTTGTTCATCTGAAGGGCAATACAATACTACATTACCGGTGATGGTTTGGCCCGAGAAATCCTTTGGAAATGAAATGACCAGGCGCCCATCTTTAAAGGCATATTGCAGTTCTGCTGACAAAGCATTGGTCCGTTGCTTTTCATTGATCCGTTCCTGGTATTTGAGTTCCTGGGCATAATAATCATTAATTACAAGATCATCTTTTTGAAAGGAAGCTTTTAATACAAGGAATAAAATCAAACCAACAAAAGCTATATACACAAGCAGTATTTTATATCCCCAGCTCATAATTTTGAATTTACTTTTGAATTAATTATACACTTCCGGGCCAATAAATTTCGCCGTTACCGTTTTTATTTTTTTACCATTTTGATAGAGGCCGACCTTTAAGATCGTCTTCCAGCTTTTTACATCTGCAGGGTTTAATTTTACAAAGAACTGCAGGTTGCTATAGTCTTCCTTTTTTACGATCATATTGCTGCTTCCAACGGCTGTGATCTCGCCAGCCATATTCTCAAGTTTAAGTGTAAAAGGAATGTCTTCATGTGTTTTATTTGCCAGCTTCAAACTATACAGGTTCGCAATGCGCCCATCGGGCAGGCCCGAATAGGTCATACCAGATGTACGCATCAGCGTAGCATCAAGATC
>JANNYY010000292.1:0-3942 GCA_031410355.1 Chitinophagaceae bacterium
GAATGGTTTACCGGCTATTGGTACCTGGACTATTAATCCTGGAAATTTAACAGGAAGCGGTACCAGCAAAACAATAACAGGCCTTGCAGTCGGGTCATATAATTTTACGGTAACTAATGCATCAGGATGTACATCTCCAGCGTCGGCAAGTGTTGTATTAGTTGCGCCTGCCCCGCCCAATGCAAGTATCGTAGCAGGGAATGCTAATCTTTTTTGTAACGGATTGACGTTAACGGCAAGTACGACTTCAAATGCTACCGGTCTTAGTTATGAATGGTATGCTCCCGGAGCTGCCACAGCATTTGCGACAACCAGTTCAGTAACATTGGATAATAGTTTTCCGGATGGAATTTATAAAGTGTACATCACCGCAAATTCATGCAGGAGTACAACACCGGGAACTTTTAATTATCTTAAACAAAACTGGTTAGGCAATTACTCAGTACTGGCGATCAATAAACTAAAGTTTGAAGAATCCCAGAATGTACTCAGCGGTAGTGTGGGGTTAATGTCCACTACAAATACTGCAACTTTCGACAAGTATGATTCCATACCGTACCCCAATAGTGCATCGCCCGGTGCTTTTGTACAAGCTAAATATATGAGTTTTAGTTCCCCGTTATACATTCCTAACAGGTACTATAGCCAGCCTACCGTAACATTGCCCCCGGTATTAATTAATTCAACTATAGCTACCGGTTCAAATATTACGATTACTACAAACAACTGGGTGCAGCCAGCTAACACCCATTATAAAGATGTAATCATCAATGCAGGTATTACAGTTACATTAACCGATACGCTTTATGAAGATATTACGGTTAATGCAGGCGCTACGGTTATCTTTACGAAACCGGTTTTAAACATGAAGTCTTTAACCGTTAAATCCGGGTATGCACCCGCCGGCGCTCCATATAATAATTACAGCAAGGTGAAATTCAATAATTCATCTTGTGTTGTAAAAGTGAGTTATGCGGTGAATATTTATAGCTATGTTGTGGTTAATCCTGATGGAAATTCAGTAACTTTTTATTTGGCGGACGGCAGTACAGATTCAGAGGATTTTACTGTTAACGATGGATGGAATACAGTAATCAATGCAAATATTTATATTCGATATGGACAGCTGTTTATTCAAAAGTCAAATAACACACCACGGTGTTACATGAATGGAGTTTTTATAGCTGATGAGATTCATTCTGATTATTTTGTAACCTGGAATGGCAATAGCTGTAACAGCACGTTGAACCATTATGCTGTACCACCACCACAGAATATCTTTTTGCAGCCAGTTACTGAAAATGTATTTAAAGTCAAATTGTTCCCTAATCCTACCCAAGGGGATTTCAATATTCAGGTAATTACCAACAGTAATGAACCAATAAAAGTGAGAATTTTTGATGTAAATGGAAAGGTAGTAAAAGCTTCTACAAATATTACCAACGGGGGTATCATGACCTTAACAAATGATTTGGCAAATGGAATTTATTTTGTTGAAGTAACGCAGGGAAAAAATAAAAATACAGCTAAGTTGGTGAAACTGAATGGACTTGGAGATTTACAATATAATAATTCAAAGGGGCTGTTTTGAACAGTCCCCTTTTTCCTGCCTTCCTCAGTGGGTCACCCAAGATTCGAAGGTTAAATAATTTCAGTAAGTTTCCTCTTTTAGAAGGGCTTTGTTTTAAGGCTTGCAGTTGTTGGCCACCTTTGAAACGGAAACCTTCCGGCAAATACCCCATGCCTTTACCTGATTCTGCTTTTTTATGAATTCTGCCATTCGCAAAAAAAATCTTAACTTATTTGTAATTTTTTTTAAAAAAGAGAGATTAAGCGAAAATAGCCATAGCCAAGGCTTGTAGACATATTACGACAGTAATTTTACGGTGCCCGCCTGCGTATTGCGCAATTTTTTTTGTAAAAACCACGTTAGTATCAATAATTCTGGTTTTTTTCTTGAGTTTGACACCTTTTTGACTTAACTATTTGATTATCAGGCATACTACTTTTCAATTGGCTCACTACAACTAAATTTTTATGGGTTGATTTTTAGAGGATAAGCTTATCCATTGGTATAACAGGCATCAATTGTTTTATGCCTAATTGTTGTTGTAGATAGGTGTCGTTTGTTCCCGGTGCAGAGCGAATATAGATTGTTTCTGCGTTGTGTTTAAGAAGGCTTACCTGCATTTTGTCAAGGGTTTTTCTTAAGGAACTTTCGGTAAATAGTGGGCTTGATTTATTTACTTTTTGCAGCACATAATTTTGCAAAGCAAAAGCGATATAGCATAAACATATATGGCCTTCGATGCGGCTGTCTGTCCAGTGAAACATGGGTCTCGTTTCCAGGTGAGATTTGAAGGTACGGAAGCTGTGTTCTATTTTGTAGAGTTGCTTGTATTGTTCTAAAACTTCTGTAATGCCTAAGGAAGTATTGTTGGTGCTGATAGCCAGAAAGCCATCGTATTTTTCAGCTTGTTTAATTTTATCTTCATTCAATTTATAGGTTTCCCTGCCATCGGATTGTAAAAAGTAACGGGCAGATTTTTTCTTTAATAACGAGGGGTTGTCAAGAAGTTTTTTTGCGGTGGTCAATTTATCTTCCCTGTCTTGTTTATCTTTTTTTGCCCGGCTGGCTGAGTAAGTGGCAATGATGGTTTTGTCCTCATGTATCAGCGTGGTGTATTTGATGGTTACCGGCTCATCATCGGTGCCATTGTATATCCATTCATGTTTATAGCTGGATAAGTCCAGCAAAAGTTTTTGTATTGCTTTGGGCAATGTTTTGAGCCTTTCACCAATAATAAATTCATACCCTTTGTCTTTTGTTATCTGCAGGTTATTTTTTGATAACATTCCTCTGTCAGCTACTACAATTACTTTATCAATCTGGTATTGATTTTTTAAATTATCAAGCGCTTTTTCAAAAGTGTGGCCTTCGTAGGTATCTCCTTTAAAGATCCGATAGCCAATAGGGTTTTTATCCCTGTCTATCATCATACAAAAAAGTATTTGTGTATGGCCAATCTTACCATCTTTGCCAAAGCCCATTTGCCGCAGTTCTCCTTCTTTTTCTACCTCGCTCTCAAAATAAAAAGTTGTTACATCGTAAAACACAATGTCTAATTTTTGATTGAATAAATCTCTGCCGGTTTGAAAGATCTGCTGTTGTATCAATACATTATTGGTGGCCAGTTTATCTAAAGTCCTGTATAAATGATGTAAGGCAACGGGTTGAAGGTTAACATACTCCTGTTGATTATAAAAACTCCTGAGTTTACTGCATGGCTCCTGTAGTCGTTCTATCAGCATTAAAAATATACTGTTGTATAAGTTAAATTGAAGTTTACTTTTCTTTTCTATTCTTCTGAAAACATCCCCCAGACCATAATGTTGCAGGGCTTTACCATATACTTGCTGATAACCGTAATTAAACCGGCCTAACTCTTCCAGTTGCCCAGGCAATAACGCTTTAACCTCGCCGCCACCTAACTCAAATAATTTTATACCGATGCTGCGTAATTGTTCAGGAGAATAATCTTCTACCTTACCCAATGAGTATAAAATGCGATTGGTGGATTTGCCTTCGCTGTTGCGATAGCTTTCCAGTATGCGAAGGTAAGTTCCCGAACTCTTTTTCTCTATTCGTAAAAATGGCATACCACAAAATTATAAACCACTTATCTAAGTAAACAGGGTGTGTATAAAAGTTGGCTCACTACATTTTTTTTGAAAATTCAAATACCATCACGCCAGTATTGAATTACAGAGAATTTTTAGAAAGGAAGTGTCAAACTCAAGAAGAATCTCACGCAATTTTAGAGTATGATTATAAACCTCTTCATCGTATTGCGATAAGAAAGCATTTACTTTTGGTTCTGGTAACATTGAATTGGGTTATTTAAATTTTACCTGCTTGTTAAAAGTAAGAGTTGTGTTTTT
>JANNYY010000293.1:0-13886 GCA_031410355.1 Chitinophagaceae bacterium
AAGATAAAAGGAAGATTGAAAATTATTAATTAAGAATGAGTAGAAAAATATTTACAAAATGAGTTGATTGAAAAGTAAAAAAAATCTTGCAGCCAATTCACGATTCACGATTCACCACTTACGATCCACGGTTCACGCAAATGAAAAAACAATGATCAAAAAAATAAAAATAGTATTGCTCATAGCTTGCAGCTTACAGCTCAAAGCTTCTCTTCAGGCACAGGATCTGCATTTTTCGCAATTCTTCAATTCACCATTATCAACCAATCCGGCCAATACCGGGTTTATACCCGATGCAGATTACAGGCTGGGCGCCACTTACCGCAATCAATGGAGTTCTGTAATGTCAGCACCTTACAAAACCATCAGTGTGTTTGGCGATGCCCAGTTTTTCAGGGACAGATTAGATAATGGGTGGCTGGGCCTTGGCGCTTTATTGCTGAGCGACCAGGCTGGCAGCGGCAGTTTAACCGGCACTAAAATATATGGTTCGGTAGCCTATCATCAAATGCTGGGGTTAAGCAGTTTACTTTCTGCCGGCTTTAATATCGGCTGGGCCAATAAAAGAATTAATCAAACCAAATTAAAATTTCCTGATCAGTTTGATGGTAAATTTTTTGATAATGCTTTACCAACTTCGGTTTTTTTAACCAAAAATAATGTTAGTTACTTAGATGTGCATGCAGGAATGAATTATGCCTATTTCCCCGATGAAAATGTGTACATCAATGCTGGCTATTCTATTCAGCATGTAAACCGGCCAAGGGAAACTTTTTTTAACGATAATACCATTGATGGCCGCATACCCATGCGCCAGACAGGTTTTGTAAATGCCATTTTAAAAGTAAACGACAGGGTTATCGTTAACCCCAATGCTTATTTTTCTACACAGGCAAAATCTACCGAGCTTGTTTTTGGCATTAATGGAAATTATAACTTGTCGGAGGCGGGCGAAAAACAATTACTGGCCGGTGTTTACTATCGCCTGGGCGATGCCCTTGCGCCCATGGTTGGCTTTCAACTGAAGAATGTTCAGTTTGCATTCAGTTACGATGTTACTTTATCAGCATTGAGCAAATATAATGGCTACCGCGGTGCCAGCGAATTCAGTATCATTAAAAAAGGATTTTATCCTGAGAATGTTGACAGGCAATCTCTTTGTCCTAAATTTTAAGCAGATTAACTTTGCCAAAGTCTTAAACTTTGGCAAAGTTATCTGCATACTGTCCAATATTTAAATCTAAAAGAATGCATCCCGTTTATCAGGATGCATTCTTTTTTTTAGCCAGTTCAATCAATTTTTACTCTTTTTCTATCGTCATTTTAAAATGATCCTTTTTAAAATATTTGCGGTATTTATCTGTTGTTTTATCTGATTGTTTTTTACCGTCAATAAACAGTTCTTTGTTTCTATACTCCACTGTAAATCCATTCCTGGAATTGATCAGGCCATCTTTTTCCAATTCAGTAAACAGTTCTTTTGTCAGCGTTAGTTCATTTTTGGCTTTATCAATACCAGCACGTGCTTCGGCCAATATTTTATCTATATCAATTTTGCTGATCTCCAGTTTGCTCTTTTCAATCTCTTTTTTTGCATTGTCCAGCTCCTTTTTTATTGCATCTTTGTCAATCTCTTTTATCTCCATTCTGGCTTTTTCTATTTCAGCTTTTGCTTCAGCCAGCGCATTTTTAATATCTTCATTTTTATACTCCACGGTTAAGTTTTTTACGGATGCGCTCACTTCAGCCATTATCTTATCCATGTCAATATTTTTTAAAGCAAGATCAATATCCTTCCTGATCTTGTCCATATCAATATTTTTCAAAGATGCTTCTATTTCTTTTTGCATTTGTGAAAAATTCATCTTTTTCATTTCTTCATTTACCTGTAATAAAGATTTTTCAATTTCAATTTGTAACTTATCAAAATCCTTCATTTTTATTCCTTCCTTATCTGGCAAAGTGTCTGCACAACACCCTCCATAGTCATACTCTTCGGTTATTAAAAATTTACCGTAAGTAAGCGTATTTTCCTGGAAGGACATGGTAATAACGGCAATCAGCAGGATGGGGATGGTGCTGGTTATAACTTTTTTGTGTTTTAAAATAAATTGTTTCATGGCTATACTTTTTATGGTTTAAAAAAACGATTACGAACAAATTCGTAACAAATGTAAATTTCTCTTCTGGTATTTGCAATGTGTTAAAAAAATTTAACAATTTTACAAGATTTGATAAAATGAACATGATTTTATGAACTCACAATTTTATACGATTTTTACAAAAATTATGTTACATGCAAACTGTTGTAGAAGAAAAGAAAAGCGCACTGATCTATATTGATTTGTTTAAAAAAATTGCAGGCGATGCTTATGTATTTGCCGACGACGAAAGCCTGCACAATTATGCCCATGATGAAACCGAGAACCTGCATTTTCTGCCTGATATTGTAATAAAACCCAGAACGGCCAAAGAGATCAGTGAGATAATGGTCTTATGTAATGAGCATAAAATTCCTGTTACGCCTCGTGGAGCCGGCACAGGCTTAAGTGGCGGCGCTTTGCCACATTTGGGCGGTGTTTTACTTTCGATGGAGCGTATGAATTCAATTGTAGAAATTGATGAGCGTAACCTGCAGGTAATAACTGAACCAGGCGTTATTACAGAGGTTTTGCAGGATGCGGTAAAAGAAAAAGGGTTGTTTTATCCGCCCGATCCCAGCAGCAGGGGCAGTTGTTTTATTGGAGGCAATATTGCCGAAAACAGCGGAGGCCCCAAAGCGGTTAAGTATGGTGTGGTAAAAGATTATGTTTTAAACCTGGAAATTGTGTTGCCTACCGGCGAAATTATGTGGACCGGTGCGAATGTGTTAAAAAATTCTACCGGTTATAATTTAACACAACTAATTGTAGGAAGTGAAGGAACTTTAGCCATTGTTACAAAAATTGTTTTAAAGCTCTTACCATTTCCAAAATATGATCTGCTCATGCTGGTGCCTTTTAATTCGCTGGAGAAAGCAGGTGAGGCAGTGAGTGCCATTTTCAGGGCGGGGTTTACACCCAGCGCCATGGAACTTGTTGAAATAAATGCTTTAAAAATTGTAAGCAAATTTGTTGACAGTGCTGTGGTACCGGTTACTGATGACATGGAGGCACATTTAATTATTGAGGTTGATGGCAATCACCTGGATACGTTGATGAGCGAGATGGAAGCCATTGCAGAATTGCTGGCTCAGTTTGATTGCGGCGATGTTTTTTTTGCAGATGATGCCCAGCAAAAAGCTGAGTTGTGGAAACTGCGCCGCCGTGTTGCCGAAGCGGTAAAGATAGATGGTTATACAATTGAGGAAGATACGGTTGTGCCCAGGGCTGAATTGCCTGCATTGATACGGGGCGTAAAAGCATTGGGGAAACAATTTGATTTTGAGGTGGTATGTTACGGCCATGCCGGCGATGGAAACCTGCATATACGGATCAAAAAACCCGGCAATATTTACAGCTTAAATAATCCCCACGTTATACCAGCTTTAAAGGCTTTGTTTAACCTGGTAAAATCATTGGGTGGTACCATCAGCGGTGAGCATGGTATTGGCCTTATACAAAAGGAATTTATGGATATTATTTTTGACGAGGCCGGTTTGCAATTGATGAGAGGGATAAAAAAGGTTTTTGATCCTAATAATATTTTAAACAGTGGTAAGGTATTTGACATGGCCTGACGTCCCCGTCAGACCATGTTAAAAAAATCAAAATAGTAAAAACTGGTTAAACCAAACAGGAAAGAAAAGGTTTAAGAATTTTTAAAAAGAAAATTAAAGCACACATGAAAAAGATAGTCATTGTTTTGATATTAATCTGCGGAGCATATATTTCAAAAGCACAGGAGGAAGAAAGACGGAATGAAAAAAAGGGGGGGTGGTTTAATAAAGAAAACCTTTTTGTTGGTGGTGATATTACACTTGGGTTTGGTAATAACTACACCGCATTGGGTGCAAGCCCATATTTTGGATACAGTCTTAATAAGTATGTTGATGTAGCGGCTTCTTTTAATTATATCTATACTTCGCAGCGTGATTATCTGATTTATGGAGATAAGGTTCGTCAAACCCAATTTGGCCCAGGAGCTTTTGTAAGATTGTATCCATTAAAATTTTTATTTGCACAGGCACAGTTTGAACACAATTTCATTACCTCAAAGTATTTGCCTGCAGATAATTCGGGTTACCTGCCTTCAACCCAAAAGATTGATGCCAACAGTTTACTGGTTGGTGCAGGTTATGCAGGCGGGCGTGAAGAAGACAATAAAAGTTTTTATTATTTTTCCATATCCTGGGATGTATTGCGAAACAAAAATTCACCTTATGTAGATGGTTTGGGCCGGGCCTTACCCATTATTCGGGCAGGGTATAACATTGCTCTGTTCCAGGGAACCAGGTACAGAAGAAGATAAATATTACAGGTATTGTAAAATTTCTTCCGCCTGTGTAAGAACAACCAATTTGTCTTCTATTTTATCGTACAAAAAGCCTTCGTTTTGCATGGTTTGTGCAAAGGCAAGTAAATGATCGTAAAACCCGGCTGTGTTCAATATAAATATTTTTTTATCATGAATGCTGAGCTGGTTCCAGGTTAGCATTTCAAAAAATTCATCCATGGTGCCAAAGCCCCCGGGGAGTATGATGGCAGCATCACATTTTTCGTATAATATTTTTTTACGGCTGTGCATATCATCCACAATTATCAATTCTGTAATGCCATCATGGTGATGCTCCCGGTCTTTTAAAATTTCAGGAATGATGCCAATTACTTTGCCTCCTTTCTCCAACACTGCATTTGATACCGCACCCATAATACCTTTGTTGCCACCACCATAAATTAATGGAATTTTTTTTGACGCCAGCAAATGCCCTAAAGCTATAGCCTCTTTTACATATGCAGGATGTTTGCCGCATTTAGAACCACAAAAAACTGCCAGGGATGTTATTGCCATAAATTAATTAACTTGAATTTTATTGCAAGCTAATTTATTCAGTATTAATAAATCATTATAAATAATTTTATGTCTCCAATTGTTTTGTTCTCATTTGTTATCGGGTATTTTGTACTGCTGCTTACAGTTGCTTATTTCACTTCAAGAGGCAGCAATAACGAATCTTTTTTTATTGGTAACCGCAATAGTAACTGGATGCTGGTAGCGTTTGGCATGATTGGCACAAGCCTGAGCGGAGTTACGTTTGTAAGTGTGCCGGGTGGTGTAGGTACCGGCAACTTTTATTATTTCCAGATAGTGCTGGGTTACTTAATAGGTTACATGGTTATTGCATTTGTGTTAATACCCCTGTATTATAAAATGAACCTCACTTCTATTTATACTTACCTGGAAACAAGATTTGGGATAAATGCACATAAGGCCGGAGCCTTCTTTTTTATACTAAGCCGGGTAGTTGGCGCAACGGCCAGGCTGTACCTGGTGATCAGTATCCTGCAGCTTTTTATTTTTGATAAACTGCACATCCCCTTTGGATTAACGGCATTGGTTATTTTACTGCTGATCTTATTATACACTTTTGAAGGGGGCGTTAAAACAATTATTTATACCGATACTTTGCAAACAACAGGCATGTTGCTGGGCCTTGTAGTTTGTATAATTGTTATTGTAAAAGCTATGGGCCTCGATTTTGGCAGCACTTTATCACTAATGAATGCAAAGGGCTATACCAAAGTTTTTAATATGGATGTAAAAGCAGGATCATACTTTTTAAAACACATTGTGGGCGGTATGTTCATTGCTATTGCCATGACGGGGCTTGACCAGGAAATGATGCAGAAAAACATTAGCGTAAAAAATATAAAAGATTCGCAAAAAAATATCATGACGTTTACAGCCGTGTTGATGGTAGTGAATTTTTTATTCCTGTTCCTGGGCGGCATACTTTATTTATATGCCAGCACAAACAACATTGTAACGGCACCCGATGACCTGTTTCCTACCATTGCATTAAGCGATGCTTTTAGCGGAACCATTGGTATTCTTTTTATCATTGCATTAATATCTGCATTATTCCCCAGTGTTGATGGTGCCATCACTTCCCTGACTTCCTGTTTTTGTATTGATATACTGGGTATGAATAAAAAGGAAGGAACAGAAAAGGAAAAGAAAAGGACGAGGCTTAAAGTACACTTTAGTTTTGCTGTGGTATTTTTTGTGATGGTGCTTGTTTTTAAAGCGATTAATGATAAACTGATCATTGATTTTATTTTAAAATTTGCCGGCATTACTTATGGGCCCTTGTTGGGTTTATTTTCCTTTGGCATTTTAACCAAAAGGCACCTGAACGATAAATTGATATGGACCGTTTGTATCATTGCGCCGTTAATGGCTTTGGTGCTCGATATGCTCAGCAGCCCTGAATGGTATGAAAAGAAATTGCATCTTACCCTTGGTTTAAAATCAATTTCGGAAAGTATTTTTCATGGGTACAAAATTGGCAATGAATTAATTTTAATTAACGGCATTTTTACTTTTACCGGGTTATTGTTAATTTCTAAAAAAGACTACAATAAAGCAAATATTTCCCTGTAACTTTACAGGGTTAGTAAGTGCCATTCTTCACAATCATAAAAGTGTTGAATGGCATTGTATTATCCGCAACGAATTAAATTTTATACATAATTTAAAAGATTATTCTTCGTTATATAATGGAACTGATCAATCATAAAGCAGAAAATTATGCAAAGCTCAATACTTCGCCATTAGATGATGTGTTGAATGAAATTGAAGCATTTACTTTAACCAATCATCCTCATGCACAAATGCTTAGCGGCCATGTGCAGGGCAAAGTGCTGGAAATGTTTAGTAAGATGATTGGGCCAAAAAGAATTTTAGAAATTGGCACATTTACCGGCTTTAGCGCTTTGTGTTTGGCTAAGGGTTTGCAAACAGACGGAAAATTACATACACTTGAATTAAGAAAGGATGATGCAGAAACAGCAGCAAATTATTTTAAGAAGGCCGGAATGGATAATAAAATTGAATTGCATGTTGGAGATGCATTGGAGATAATTCCAACGCTTAACGAAGCCTGGGATCTTGTTTTTATTGATGCTGATAAAGTGAACTATATTAACTATTACGAATTAACTTTACCATCAGTAAAAAAAGGAGGCTGGCTGCTTGCAGATAATGTGCTTTTTCATGGCGAAGTTTTAGAAGAAAATGTACAGGGAAAAAATGCCAAAGCAATACAGGCATTTAACGAACATGTAAAAAACGATGACCGTGTTCAGCAGGCCATGTTAACTATAAGGGATGGGCTCTTATTGATCCAAAAAAAATAATGCATGTTTAAATTTTTTATTGCCATATTATTTTCAACGGTTTCCTTAAAGGCTGTGGCACAAAGGATTTCGATAGAGCAATATATTGAACAGTTTAAAGAAATTGCCATCAGCGAAATGAAACGTTCAGGTGTTCCGGCCTCCATTACACTGGCGCAGGGCATACTGGAATCTGAAAATGGTAACGGCGAACTGGTAAAAAAATCAAATAACCATTTTGGGATAAAATGCAAAAGCACCTGGAGCGGTGAAAGCGTTACACATGATGATGATGCAACGGGCGAATGTTTCCGGGCCTATACCAACGCGGCTGAAAGCTATCGCGATCACAGCGATTTTTTAAAGGCTAATAAACGGTACAGCTATTTATTCAGCCTTGACCCGGCTGATTATGAAGGCTGGGCACGGGGGTTAAAGAAAGCAGGGTATGCAACTAATCCAAAATATCCAGATTTGCTGATTAAATATATTCAGCAATATGATCTGCAGCAATATAGTTTAGCCGCATTAAATCAAATGCCTGAAACGGATATTGCAAAAAAAGAAGCGGTTAAAAATGTTTTGCCTGTAGTAAAAATTGATGAAAACCCCATCGCACTAAATAATACTGCAGCTTTTGATGCGGGGCTGGATAAAATTATCAGCATAAATAATATTAAATGTGTTCTTGTAAAAAAGGGAACGTCTTTATTGCTGGTTGCCAATAAAAATAATATCAGCTTAAGCAAACTGATGGAGTTTAATGATATGACAGAAGAAGGAATTTTAGGAAAAGACCAATATGTTTATCTGCAAAAAAAATCAAAAACCGGTGACAGGGAATTGTATATTGTTCAATACGGAGAGTCTATTTATGATGTGGCTCAAAAAACTGGTATTCAGTTGAAGTATCTTTTAGAATATAATAATTTAAATACAGGCGCCAAATTAATTACAAACTCAAAATTATTTTTAAAACCCGGTTTTATAACAACAGCAGGTAATACAGATGAGAAAAAAACGAGGCTGCACCTGGTGGCTCCCAAAGAAGGCCTGTATGGCATAGCCCGTGCATATAATGTTACCGTTCAGCAATTAAAAGAATGGAATAAACTAGAGTCTGATGAATTACAGATTGGCCAGCAAATAATTGTTTCAAAATAAATAATGCAGCCTTTTTATAAAATAAATAATTTAAAACATGATCATCCAGGTATTAGATAAAAAATTTGAACCTTATATAAAAGAGCAGGAATTACTGGCGCAGATCGCTAAGCTGGGTAAACAGATAAATGAAGATTATGCGGATAAAAGACCATTATTCATCGCCATTTTAAATGGCTCTTTCATGTTTGCAGCAGACCTGTTTAAAGAACTTACTATTGAAGCCGAAATATGTTTTATTAAGCTGGCATCGTATAAAGGCACAACATCTACCGGTAATGTAATAACTTCTATTGGCCTGGATGAATCATTAAAAGGCAGGCATGTTGTTATAATTGAAGATATTGTAGACACCGGTAAAACTTTACATGCATTTTTGCCACAATTAATTAACCAGCAACCGGCCAGTTTAAAAATTGCTGTGCTTTTACATAAACCCGATGCAATGGAGCATCCGCTTACGATTGATTACCTTGGGTTTATTGTACCCAACAAGTTCCTGTTGGGTTATGGGCTTGATTATGACGGGCTGGGCCGGAATTTAAAAGAAATTTACCAATTGGTGGAAGATTAAGCAGGCAACATCAGGCGATAAAAGAATATCTTAGTTTCGGATTTATTACAACTTGCTACAAACTGCCTTGCAATTGAAAAAAAGGTTTCTCTATATCCCAATTTTATTATTGGCATTTACTGCCCATGGCCAATATTATTTAAGGGGCGAAATTAAGGATGAGAAAAACCAACCCCTGCAAAATGTAAAAATTCTCCTGCATTCAAATAACCAGTTTTATTTTTCGGGCTCATATGGAGGTTTTGGCATTACCACCAAAACACGGTATGATTCTATGTCGCTAAACCTGGACGGTTATGAGCCTCAAACGGTGAAAGTAAATGCTGAGCAATGGCAATACGTTATTTTAAAAATACTCCCTTCCAATGTCAGCAGCAACAGGCCCAAACTTATTTCTGTAACAAAAAACCTGGAACAAACATCCAAAATACGCTGGTATGTTAACAATGAAACTTATTTTCAGTTGGTAGAAAACGAATATGTAAATGCCTACAAATTTCCCAATACCGGGTTCTCCTTAAATGTAAATAAAGCATCGTACAGTAATGTAAGGCGTTTTATAAATATGGGAAGCGCTGTGCCGCCCGATGCTGTGCGTACAGAGGAGATGATCAATTATTTTAACCTGCATTACCGCGAACCAAAAGAAGATGAACTTTTTAAATTTGAATCGCAGCTTACTTCCTGCCCCTGGGATATGGAAAAACAGTTGCTCTTTTTAAACATCAATGCAAAAAAATTAAACTTAAACAGGATACCGCCGGGTAATTTTGTTTTTTTAATTGATGTATCGGGCAGTATGGATATGCCAAACCGCTTACCCCTGTTGAAAGCGGCTTTTCAAATGTTTGTAAAAAATCTGCGGGCTATTGATACCATTTCAATTGTTATTTATGGAGGTACCGTTGGTATATGGCTGCAACCTACCGGGGGAGCCGAAAAAGAAAAAATACTAAGATCTATTGAGGAGTTATCAGCCAGCGGCGATACACCAGGCGAAGCGGCTATTATGACTGCGTATGCATTAGCCAGGAGTACTTTTAAAGAAGGCAGCAGTAACCGGGTAATCCTGGCTACAGATGGCGACTTTAATGTTGGTTTAACATCGGAAAAAGCACTGGAAGATCTGATAACCAAGGAAAGGCAGGGGGGCATTTATCTTACCTGCCTGGGTGTGGGCATGGGAAATTTTAAAGATTCGAAACTGGCTACGCTGGCAAAAAAAGGTAATGGTAATTACGCCTATCTTGATGATGCTAACGAAGCAGAAAAAGTGCTGGTTAAAGAGCTTACACAAACATTTTTTGCTGTGGCTGATGATGTGTTTATTAATTTAAAATTTAACCCCGGCCTGGTTAAAGAATACAGGCTGATTGGATTTGATAACAGGCGGGATGCGGTTTTAGACAGCACTCTTGACCTGGAGGGTGGCGAAATGGGAAGCGGAAATAGTGTGCTGGCAATTTTTGAAATTGTACCGGCAAGTGATAAACTTTTTTATCCGGAAGTTATAGCAAAAGATAAAGTTACAGATATTGAAATGCGCTACAGCCTTTGCGACGATACGGCTCACCTATTCCTTAAATATTCTTGTGTGTCTAATTATACTGAGTTTAAAAATATTGATAAAGATCTGCAGTTTGCAGTGGCAGTTGCCATGTTTGCACTTAAAATAAAACAATCGAAATATGTTAAACCGGTTGATTGGTATGATATACAAAAAATAGCTGTGGAATGCTACGATCCAAACAGCTTTTTACAAACCGAGTTTTTACAATTGGTAAACAAAGCCCAGGATATTTATAATCCTAAAAAAAGAAAGAAAAAGTAAACCCGGCTAAGAAAACATTTCCCTCACTTTATCAAAAAATGATTTGTCATTTTTATCGGGCTTGGGCTGAAAATTTTCAGATTCCTGTAATTTCTCCAGCATTTCTTTTTCGGAACCTGATACATGTTGGGGGGTCCACACATTTACCTGTATCAGTTGATCACCTTTTTCATAACTGTTTACATTGGGGAAACCTTTGCCTTTGAGCCTGAAAATTTTTCCGCTTTGGGTGCCTGCTGGTATTTTAATTTTAGCCCTGCCATCAATGGTAGGCACTTCTATTTGTGTACCAAACACAGCATCGGGTATAGAGATGTGCAGATCAAAAGCAACATTTAAACCATCCCGGTGTAATTGCGGGTGTGCTTCTTCTTCAATTAAAACAATCAGATCGCCCGGCGCTCCACCACGTTCTCCTGCATTTCCTTTTCCACTCAGGCTTAATTGCATACCTTCCTGTACACCGGCCGGAATGTCTATTGTTACTGTTTCCTCGCCATAAATTCTACCGTCGCCTTTACAGGCCGTGCATTTATGTGTAACAGTACTTCCTTCGCCATTGCAGGTTGGGCAGGTAGTTACTGTTTGCATCTGGCCCAAAAAAGTATTCTGTACTTTTCTTACCTGTCCGCTGCCACCGCAGGTGCCACAGGTTTGTACACTGTTTTTATCTTTTGCGCCACTACCGCTGCAGGTATTACAAAGCACATATTTTTTTACCTTGATAGTTTTTTGTGCTCCTTTGGCAATCTCTTCATAATTCAGTTTTATTTTTACCCGCAGGTTGCTGCCCCGTGTGCCACGGCTTCTTCCACCCTGGCTTCTTCTGCCTCCACCACCAAAAAAACTTCCAAAAGGGCTGTCATCGCCAAATATATCTCCAAACTGGCTAAAGATATCATCCATATTCATTCCACCACCGCCACTGTATCCACCACCAGCCCTGCCTGGGCTGAATGCCTGGTGGCCAAACCGGTCATACTGTGCACGTTTATCAGCATCACTTAAAATTTCGTAAGCCTCAGCAGCTTCTTTAAATTTTTCTTCCGCTGCTTTATCGCCCGGGTTTCTGTCGGGATGGTATTGCATAGCCACCTTACGGTATGCTTTTTTTATTTCATCCTGCGAGGATGATTTGGACACACCCAATATTTCGTAAAAATCTTTTTTTGACATTTTTAATTCTTAGAATTACTAAAAACTACTTTGAATTTCTTACTCCAGTTCCCCCTTCAGGGGGCGGAGGGGGTTTTATTTTCCCACTACAACTTTTGCAAACCTTATAATTTTATTATTCAGATAGTAACCCTTTTCAATTTCATCAACCACTTTTCCTTTCATTTCTTTTGGGGCTTCCACTTCTGTAATAGCCTCATGTTTTTCAACATCAAAAACGGTATTTATACTTTCCATTGCCGTTAATCCTCTTGCCTGCAAAGTATTTCTCAATTTGTTAAATACTAACTGAACCCCTTCTTTTTGAGCAGCAAGATCATCGGTTTCAGCTAATTGTTTTTCGGCACGGTCACAATCGTCCATTACTTCCAACATAGCAATAATTACATCCTTGCCAGCAGTTTGAACCAGTTCATTCTTTTCTTTGGCATTACGGCGCTTAAAATTATCAAACTCGGCAACAAGGCGCAGGTATTTGTCTTTTTGTTCTTCTACTTCGCCCTGTAATTTTTGCATTACATCTTCACCTTCAGGATTACTCAAATGCGTGTTGCCGGGTACATCTGCATCAGCATTAATATTCATTTCTTCGTTTTCCGGTGTTATTGATTCTTTTTGTTCCATGTTTTTATTTTAAAAATTGGTTGCGAAGGTACAACAGTCAAACATTTTGCCAAGGCTCAATTTGCAGTCAAATTGGCGCATTATTCAAATATGTGCCATTCATTTCTAAACTGTATGACATGGATGTTACCTTTGCGCCATGAAAAGCATTTTTTTAAACAAAAAAATAAGCAGGAGGGTAGAAACAGGGCATCCGTGGATATTTGGTAATGAAGTAAATACAGGCAAAGCCCTGGATGCAGCCGCAAAACCCGGTGAAGTGGTAAATGTATATACCCACGATAAGAAATTCATTGGAAGGGGCTATATAAACCCCCAATCGCAAATAATGGTACGCCTGCTTACCAGGGATAAGGACGAAAAAATTGATGAGCAGTTTTTTGTTGACCGTTTACAAAAGGCATGGGAATACAGGCAAAAAATTGGTTATACAGAAAATTGCAGGCTTATTTTTGGAGAGGCTGATGATCTGCCACAACTCATCATAGATAAATTCAACGATTATTTTGTTGTACAAACTTTGGCATTGGGCATTGATGTGTGGAAGCCTGCCATTGTAAAAGCCATTGAGAAAATTTTTACACCCAAAGGAATTTACGAACGCAATGATGTGCCGGTAAGGGAACTGGAAGGTATGGGGCAACACAAAGGTTTTTTATCTGAAGAATTTGATACAAATATTATTATTCAAGAAAACGATATACAATTTTATGTTGATATAGCTAATGGACAAAAAACCGGTTACTTTTTAGACCAGCAGGATAACCGCCGGGCCATTCAGCATATTGTAAAAGGAGCAGATGTATTGGGCGCATTTTGTTATACCGGATCCTTCGAAATAAGTGCAGCCCATTATGGAGCCAGGTCGGTTTTAGGTTTGGATATTTCGCAGCAAGCAATTGATATGTGTAATAAAAATGCTGCATTAAACGGGCTTGAGGCTGTTTGTACTTTTGCATGTGTAAATGCTTTTGATGTTTTAAAGGAATGGAGTAAAGAAGGAAAGCAATGGGACGTTGTAATGCTTGACCCGCCTTCGTTTACAAAGAGCCGGGCCACCATTGATAAAGCCATTGCAGGTTATAAAGAGATTAATTTAAGGGGAATGAAATTAGTAAAACCGGGCGGCTTCCTGGTTACTTCAAGCTGTACCAACCTGGTACAACCCGAATTATTTTTGGATATAATTCAAATGGCTGCT
>JANNYY010000294.1:0-1518 GCA_031410355.1 Chitinophagaceae bacterium
GTGCCTGTTCAAGATACGCTTCCATTTTTGGAAAAGCAATTTTAAACCACTCCGTATATTTTTGAGGATGAGATTGAATGGAATTCTTAATTTCTTCAACAGCCATAAAACAGTAATCACTTACTTCATCCGGGTTGGGCACAATATGGCCACCATAAGTGCCAATAAAAACATGGTCAAATTCATGTTCGGTTAAGCCATTATCAAAAGGTGCTTTGTAAACAAAATCAAAGGCTTTTGTAAGTTCAGTATTAAAACCCATTTCTTCCTGCAGGCGTATTGCTGCTGCGGCTAAAGTATCTTCTCCGGGTTTTGGATGACTGCAGCAGGCATTGGTCCACAAACCGGCACTGTGGTATTTTTTTTCTGCTGAACGATCAATTGGGTGCCTGTTCAAGATACGCTTCCATTTTTGGAAAAGCAATTTTAAACCACTCGGTATATTTTTGCGGGTGAGACTGTATTGAATTTTTTATTTCTTCAACCGGCTTATAACAGTAATCACTTACTTCCTCGGCATTGGGAATAATTTCACCATCGTAGGTACCAATAAAAACATGGTCAAATTCATGCTCGGTTAATCCATTCTCAAAAGGAGCTTTGTAAATAAATTCAAAAGCTTTTTTTAATGCGGTATTAAAACCCATTTCTTCCTGCAAACGTATTTCAGCAGCCGCTAAAGTTTCCTGGCCAGGTTGGGGATGGCTGCAGCAGGCATTGGTCCACAAACCTGCGCTGTGGTATTTTTTATCAGCTCTTTTTTGTAAAAGCATTTCTCCCTTCTCATTAAAAACAAAAATGCTAAAAGCCCTGTGCAGCAGGGCTTTTTGATGAACTTCCATTTTTTCCATGGTGCCGGTCTGCACATCATGCTCATCTACCAGAATAACATCCATAAGTTTATATACGGTTAATATAAATTGAATTGGCTTCTTAAACCTGCTTTTGCAACAATGTAAGCTTTGCCATAATTGGGAATACGGATACGCTGATCCATAATATTGGCCGGTGCCGTACGTTTTATTTTTTTAAACAGGGATAAATAATATTTGTAAGCCACGTATACGCCAAACCTGGCTTTGACCGGTAAATTTAAAATGCCTTCGTAAGCATTTTCAAAATCTATAGTTATATCATCTTCAATCTGCTTTTTCATGCATTGTGTAAAGTTTGTAAAATCAACTTCGGGGAAATAAGACCTGTTCAATTGCTCATAATCGGCTTTAACATCGCGTAAAAAATTAACTTTCTGAAAAGCTGCACCCAATGCCTGGGCAGCAGGCTTCAGGTCATTATACATATTTTTATCGCCCTCGCAAAAAACATACAGGCACATAAGCCCCACCACTTCTGCACTTCCATAAATGGATCTTAGTAAAACCGAATACAACAGCAATGGTTATAAAGATTATATTTATGGCAGTGCCGAAGTGGTGGGGCTAATGTGCCTGTATGTTTTTTGTGAGGGAGATAAAAATATGTATAACGACCTGAAGCCTGCGGCACAGGCATTGGGTG
>JANNYY010000295.1:0-3175 GCA_031410355.1 Chitinophagaceae bacterium
ATTGAAAACCCCGTGTTAACATCAGTTGCTGGTATTGCATTTTACCTGCAGCAAATAACCAGGCTTTGGCACCAATTCCAAATGTATTGGCATGGTTACCTTTAAAAGAAATGCGTAAGGCTTTTTTAGGCGGCGCATTGTTTTTTAAAATTACTGCCGGGGCATCCAGGCTGTTAATAATTATATCCAGGTTGCCATCATTATCCAGGTCGGCATAAGAAGCACCGTTATAATAACCTTTCATATCAGCAGTGCCCCATTCCTTACTTGCATCTTTAAAATTCAATCCGTCTTCATTTTTAAACAGGTATGGATGCGAACTCCCGTCGGGCATACTGGCAATGGCTTCATCGTCATATTTATCAGTTTCCTGTCTTCCTTTTTTCATATCGAGGTCCGATACAAACCTGATATAATCAAGGTCCACCGGCCTTTTAACAATGCCGCTGGAAATAAAAAGGTCTTTATTGCCATCATTATCAAAGTCGGCAAATAAGGCACTCCAGCTCCAGTCGGTAGCAGCTACGCCTGATAATAAAGAAGTTTCGCTGAAGCTGCTTCCATTGCCATTATTTTGTTGCAGACAGTTTTTAGAATACTGTTTTTGATAACCGTGTAATTCTAATTTTACTTTGTAGATATCCGGATTTTCGTCACTCCCGTAAGTCTTCAGCGTTTTTTCATCCGATGGCAGCATATCCACTGTTACTACATCCGGTTGCCCGTCGTTATTGTAATCTGCCACATCATTACCCATGCTGAAACGGCTGTAATGTTTAAAATGTTTGGCCCCGCTTTCTGTAAAACTGCCATTGCCATTATTTACATAGTAATAATCATTTTCATGAAAATCGTTACCGATATAAATATCATCCCAGCCATCATTATTCATATCTGCCACCGCAATACCTAATCCATAACCAAGGTTACTTTGAAATATCCCTGCCTCTTTAGATACGTCGGTAAACTTTCCGGTTGTGCTTATATCATTCCTGTACAACCTGTCGCCCGATAGGGAATCATACACCCGCCTGTTGCTGGTATCCACAATATTTGAATGGGGATGATGCGACTGGTTAAGAATATAGCAGTCCAGATCTCCATCGTGGTCATAATCAAAAAAAGCAGTTTGCGTAGTAAGGCAGGAAGTGTTCAATCCGTATTTTTCAGATTCTTCTAAAAATGTAACCTCACCCCCGCCCTCTCCTGCATGAGAGGGAGAAATGCCCTTGTTAATAAATAATTCATTGTGCCCTTTAAGCCCATACCGACTGCTTACGGTAGAAACATAAATATCCAGCAATCCATCGCCGTTAACATCGGCCATGGTAACACCGGTATTCCAGTCGGCAGTGCCGGCCACACCTGCTTTTTCAGTTATATCCTCAAATGTAAAATTGCCGGTATTCAGGTATAATTTATTACCCCCCTTACTATTGGCCGTAAAATAAATATCCGGCAAACCATCATTATTAATATCGCCGGTTGCAACGCCGCCGCCATTGTAATAATACAGGTAATATAATATGTTGAATGCTTTTTTCTTTTGCAGGGTATTGGAAAAATCAATATGGGTTGTTGATGCAGGCAACCTTGTAAACATAGTATCACCCTTTTTACAGGAAAGCATTACCAATGAAGAAATAAGCAGGTAAAGAAAAATATTTTTTTGTACAGGTATCATTAATGCTGTTTAATAAAGGCTAAAATTTTTTTTGTTTCCTCCGGATAAGTTTTTATTAAATGTGTATGCATTAATGCCGGTGTTGGCATATCAGCGCCCTGCAGCATAACCGCTATAGCCATAGACGGCTGTTGGGGCATGTGGCAATTAATACAGTTATTATTTATCTCCTTACCTAAAGATGCAGTCATCTTACACAAAACAGCATCTGCATGTTTATCATTATGACAGCTTAAACATCGCTGAGAAAATGCAGCAGCATTCCCCTTTTCATTTTTGTGCGGATCATGACAGGTATTACAGGTTAGTGTATTGCTTTTTAAAAAACATTTACTTGCTTTAAGCAGTCCGTATTGGTTACCATGCACATCAATTGAATTTACATCCGGTGAAAGGGAATCAATTAAAAAATAATCAGCTAATTTATCCCCGGCAGTAAATTCAAAAGAAGGTTTTATTTTTTGCAGCCGGCCGCCATGGCAAAGTGCACACTGATCTAAACTTTGCTGCCGCGAAAATGAAGCCGGGTTAATAATAAATTTCGCAATTTTTGATGTTGGATTTTGGGTTTGAAATGCTACATGCTTTGCAGCAGGGCCGTGGCATTTTTCACAGGTCACACCCATGATTACCGTACCCTTATCAAATGCTTCCGGCCCTGTTTCGGGTGCAGCCATTTTTTCTGCATAAGTAGCATGGCATTCCAAACAGCGTGAAGTAATGGGCCTGTTAAATGCAATTTTATTGGGATAGCCAGGACTGTTGCACCATTGAGCGGCGCTGGTAAAATAAGTTATCGGTAATTGAAACAGAAAGTTACCCGTCCAGGAAGCATAGGACTGCCCCTTAGTTCCTGAACCGATCACCATATCAAACCGTTTGCTCTTTTTTTCAATCGTATTGATGTAGGCTACCTGGTAAAAGCCATCTCCCCGTTTCTCCATGGCAACTTTACTGCCGGTATTGTAATCAAATGTATTTTCCCCGGCTTTAAAACTGCCCCTGATATTATTTTCAGTTGCCGGCCCCGAAGTTTTAAAATGTGCGGTATTGGTATGTGCATTGTAAATATCGGTATGGCAATTGATACAGGAGGCAGCGCCTGCAAATGCTTTATAGTAAGCAGCAACGGTACTGTCCGTTTTATCTTTTTCGTTATTGATGCACTCTGTAAAAAAAAACATACACAGTATAATGACAAGAAGCGTTAATATAGAAAACCGGTATTTTATAATTTGGCTCATCCTTATGCTTTTTACCCGGCAATGATGCAGTTAGAAAAGTATAAAATTCAAAAAGGGCTGAACAAAATTTTGTCAGCCCTTTTTGGATATGCTTTCTGCCAGACTAAAAAATTTATAATTTACTATTATATAGTGCCATTACTTCAGTTCCGGTTAACACTTTACCATATAAACGGAATTGATCCATTTTGCCGGTAAAGCCACCGATCCAACCATCAGCAGGACCGCTTAAACCAGCATGTTTATT
>JANNYY010000296.1:0-3742 GCA_031410355.1 Chitinophagaceae bacterium
TTATTTCGCTGCTCCCATCTTAGCCTCCATGCTCAATGTTGCATGTGGTACTGCACGTAAACGGGCTTTATCAATTAACTGGCCGGTTACACGGCAGATGCCGTAGGTTTTATTTTCAATACGCATTACTGCCTTCTCCAGGTGATCAATAAAAGTGATCTGGCGGCTGGCCATCTGGCTAAGCTGTTCTCTTTCCATACTCATGCTGCCATCTTCCATGGTCATGTAACGGGCATCATCATTATCGCCACCCATTTCATCTTTACGGGTAATTAACCCCTGCAAGTAACTCAATTCTTTTTTAGCAGAATCAAGCTTGCGCTGAATGATCTCCCTGAATTCTGCTAAATCAGCATCGTTGTAACGGTTAATGGGAGCTCCTAAATCATGTTTAGGCTGGTCCAAAACCGATTTGGTAAATTCGGGCTGGTATTTACGTGCTGTTTTGGTATTTATTTTTGGTAAAATAACTGCTTTTGCCGGAGTAATTTTAATGTCTTTTGCTTTTTCAGGCGCTTTTTCTTTAACTGCTATAGTAATTTTTTCAGGCGCTTTTTTTACTGAAACTGGTTTTTCCACCGGTTTCTTTACTTCAATCTTGTTCTTCATAGGTTTAATTATTGTTTTTGTTGCTGCAGCTTTAACGATGGGTTTTGCTGTTTTTTTTACCGAAATGACCTTTTTAGGTACTTTTTTTATAGTTTTTTCATCTTTTTTTACCCGCAGGGCACCTGGTGCCGATTTTTTAACTACAGGCTTTGTTGTCGTTTTTTTAGGAACAGCTTTTTTAGGAGCCGTTTTCTTGGCTGGTGCCGTTTTCTTAGCTGGTGCAGCTTTTTTAGCCGGAGCTGATTTTTTAACAGGTTTTACTGTTTTCTTAGCCGCTGATTTTACAGTTGCTTTCCCCGCTTTAGTGGGGGTATGCTTTTTTGTAGCCATACTGTTATCCTTTTTTAAGAACGTTCACTTTTAATATAGCATCATTCACTTCAATTTCGGTTCCATCGTGTAAAACTGGTAAAAAAGCAAGCGAATCAGCTAGAATTTCGGCGCAAATATAATCTTTATATTGAATTATTGATGGTTGTAACACTGCATTTTCACTTATAATTATATCTATACGGTCCGAAAGGTTAAAACCGCTGTCTTTCCTGATATTTTGAACCCGGTTTACAAACTCCCTGGCAATTCCTTCTTTCTTTAAATCATCAGTAATTATTATATCTAATGCTACTGTTAACTGTCCTTTTACAGCAACTTCATAGCCCGGTATCTCATCTGTTGAAACTTCAAGGTCTTCCGCAGTGATAAATATGGGGTCTTCACCTGAATTATTATGATCTGGGTTAAGAAGGTATTCCCCCTCAAGCACCTTGTCAATGGTTATATTGTCGAAAGCTGCAATCTGTTCGGCTGCCCATTTCATTTTTGGCCCCAGCTTTTTACCCAGGGTTTTAAAATTGGCTTTGGCTTTTTTCTTAATAAAGTCGTTTTATGCACCTAAAACATCCACTTCTTTAATATTGGTTTCGGCTTTAATAATGTCTTCTACCTTTTTAATGCGGGCTGCCATAGCAGTATCCAGTGCCGGAATAAACACTTTTTGCAAAGGCTGCCGTACTTTAAGGTTTACTTTTTTACGTAGTGATAATATTAAAGAAGATATATCCTGTGCCAGTTGCATTCTTTTTTCCAGGTCGATATCAATAACCGATGCTTCAGCCTTGGGAAAATCGGTATGATGCACAGATTCCTGGTTAAAACGCCCGGAAACAGGGTTCAGGTTATTAAACAACCAGTCTGCAAAGAAGGGAGCAACGGGTGCCATTAATTTGCAAAGCGTTTCCAGGCATTCATAAAGCGTTTGATAAGCGCATATTTTATCATGTTCATATTCTCCCTTCCAAAACCGGCGGCGGCACAGCCTTACATACCAGTTACTTAAATGTGAATCTACAAAATCCTCCATGGCACGGCCCGCCTGTGTAGGTTCGTAGGCATCAAAGTTTTCCTGAACATTTTTTATTAAAGAGTTAAGGGAAGATAATATCCACTGGTCAATTTCCGGCCTTTGGGTAACGGGGATGTAGTTTTCTTTAAAGGCGAAATCATCTACATTTGCATACAAGGCAAAAAACTGGTACGTATTATAAAGAGTACCGAAGAATTTTCGCTGCACTTCTTTAATGCCTTCCACATCAAATTTTAAACTGTCCCAGGGCGACGCATTGGTGATAAGGTACCATCGGGTAGCATCGGCACCAAAACTATCGATGGTTACAAAGGGATCAACCACATTGCCGAGACGTTTGCTCATTTTGTTGCCGGCCTTATCTAAAACGAGCCCGTTACTTACTACTGTTTTGTAGGCTACACCAGCTTGCGGACCAGCACTGTGCATACCCGACTTTTCAAACAACCCGTCTTTCTTTAATTCTTCTTCAATACTTTCTTTTAATAATGAACCCAAAGCATGCAAGGTATAAAACCAACCCCTTGTCTGGTCAACACCTTCGGCAATAAAATCGGCAGGAAAATTCTGTGCAAAAAGTTCCCTGTTCTCAAAAGGAAAATGCCATTGGGCATAAGGCATGGCGCCACTATCAAACCAAACATCAATTAAATCAGATACCCGCTGCATGGGTTTGCCGGAAGGACTTACCAATGTAATTTCATCTACATAAGGTTTGTGCAGATCAAGAATACCTTCATGCAGGTAATGCCTGTTGGTTTCGCCGCCTAAAACTTCTGCCGCTTTTTTTATTTCATTATTTAATTCTTCAACAGAACCGATACATTTTTCTTCTTCACCGTCTTCTGTTTTCCAGATGGGCAATGGTGTTCCCCAAAAGCGGCTTCGGCTCAGGTTCCAGTCAACCATGTTCTCCAGCCAGTTACCAAAACGGCCGGTGCCTGTATTTGCAGGCTTCCAGTTGATGGTTTTATTAAGCTCAATCATCCGCTCTTTAACTGCGGTTGTTTTAATAAACCAGGCATCCAGCGGGTAATAAATAATCGGCTTATCGGTACGCCAGCAATGGGGATAATTGTGTTCGTATTTCTCAATCTTAAATGCCCGGTTCTCTAATTTTAATTTTACAGCTATGTCAACATTTACATCCACATAACCCGGTTCATCTTTATAATTTTTTACATAACGGCCACTGAATTCGCCAACACCTTCTACAAATTTGCCCTGTTTATCAACCAGGGTTAAAATGCCGAGGTTATTTTTTTGCCCCACTTTAAAATCGTCTGCACCAAATGCAGGTGCAGTATGTACAATTCCGGTACCATCTTCTGTGGTAACAAAATCGCCTAAAACAACTTTGAATGGCTGTGCACCAGGAGTTATTTCCTGTATCTTTTCTAAAGTATTTGCTTCAGAAGGGAGGAGTTGTTCGTATTTCATTCCTTCCAGTTCATTTCCCTTTAAAGTTTGAAGGATTTCCCAGGGAAAAGGTGCTTTTAATTGTTCATTATTGGTTGTGTATTCAAAAATATCTGCAACTTCATATTCTGGTTTAAAATACTTGTGAAGTAGCGATTTTGCTAAGATCACATTTACCGCTATCAGAGTATATGGATTGATTGTTGAAACCAATACATAATCAATATTTGGCCCAACTGTTAATCCCAGATTTGATGGTAATGTCCAGGGTGTAGTTGTCCATGCAAGAAAAAAAACATCACCGTAACCTTCATCAATCATTAATTTTTCATTCTTAACCGCCTTAAACAT